>JAEHCK010000143.1 GCA_020696345.1 Thermoplasmata archaeon
ATTTTGAATAGTGCCTATGACTGGGAAAAACGTGGCCTGTATTACAAGATTCAAGTGGCGCCGCAGGAAACCATTGGTTTTCGCAAACCATATGAAAAATATCTGGGCACCCGGGTCAATATTAAAAGGAAAATGAACAGGAAGGGCACCTGGCGAACAGGCGTTTATACTGTATTTGCTCAGAACGGCAACCCGATATTCATTGCTCACAGGTCATGGTTTTCATCAATGTTCCCGCCGCTAATTGTCGGAGACACATACGCTTCGGCCATGTTGGCACTGCAATCAAGGGCTGCATGCAGGGAAAAATTCCAGGACAGATCACCGGAGCCGGTGGTAAATAATATTAATATAGAAGAATTGTCCTGGGAAGAATTATTTGACGTTTAATATACAAGTGTTATTATAAATGTTATAATTAAAGAAAAGGCAGCCTTGAAAAAAATTGAGGCCGCAGAATAAATTCATAACCAGAAAGGAACATTAATAACTATGAGGTATTGCAGTTTAGAATAATTTAAAACAAAAAGATTAAAAAAAACCCGTAAGATAATCAAATCTTACGGGTTTTTTTATTGGAAAATATAAATATAAAAAGAAGACGTATTAGGAGAGAATATGGCCGATGCAAACGAATTGGGTGCAACACGAATAAATAAAACATTTGAACAAATAACAGGTATTACATTACCGAATACCTCACAATTACGACTTTTTAATGTAATGCAAGACGAGGACAGACTAACAAAATTTATTAATTTATTCAAATCATTAAATATCAATTCAAGTGTTTTGAATGATGTTTCTCTGTTTAATACATATGCAGTTGAAGGTGATGGTCAAGCTTGGTGGGATAATATTTCATATGATGTTTACGGCACCCCAGCTTTATGGTGGGTAGTTGCTTTATTCAATGACGTGGTAAATCCATTTGAAGAATTGGATTCCGGGCAGTTACTTTATATACTCAAACCAACACAATTATTTCAATTATTCAAAGATATTGAAAATGTTTCGGAGTTATAATAAATGACAACAGATAATTATTCTACGGAACAAGCTAATCCTTTTTCTGGGACCTTGTCAGTCTCAATCATTTTAGACGGCCAGCATAATGTTTTACTTAAATCCGAAGATATAATAGATTTATATTTTATCGAAGATATTTTCTCGCATGTTTTAATTGGTAAATTTAGATTTTATGACAAGTATAATATTCAAGAAAAAGGCCCGGTAACAGGGACAGAAAAAATAAATGTTATATATGGCGGCCGGACAAAAAGGGAAATTGTTTTTAGTCTTTATAATATAAAGTACAAACAAACAGCAGACGTAAATCCAGTTGCGGGAGCAATTATAGAAGCGACAATAGTTGACTCAACATACACCACAATGTTAGAACGCAAATATAGTCGATCATTTACGGCTGGAATGACATACACAACCATTATTAATTATATGTTACAAAATATTGTCAAATGGGATTCCGGAAACATTCACATGGAAGAATGTTCAAATGAAAGTCCAGAAGATTTTGCTATACCATATTGGACAATTGCACAAACATCCCGTTTTTTATTAAAAAGAGCAGTCGGTAAAGTATTCGGTACATCTGGATATTTAATTTATAACAGTACAGAAGGTGATTTTTCTGTCAATGTCAAAACATTAAATTATTTATTTGGCAAAACAAACGCTTATGACCCAATACATTATCATTTTGAAATGCCGAATGATGATAGTCAAGAAGGACAATACCAAGCGAATAAAATACTTGAATGGTCATTAGACGGCCCCACAAAATCAGGAACAGGCCTGATGAAAGGTGCTCGCTGGCGTGGTTGTAACACTGATAAAGGGACATTAGATACAATTACATATAATTTTGCAGATGGAATTGCAGAATCATTATTACTGGGCAAAAAAGCATTGTTTTCAGATATTTCAGATGCAAATCAATCAATGGAATTAACAGCAGAACGGAACAACGTTGAATTAAAAGCAGTTGCATATGACGAATGGTGTAAAGTATATGCCCTGCAAAATAAAACCTCAATTTTACTTGAAGGTAATGAAAAACGATATTGCGGACATTTAATCAATGTAGAATGGCCCAGCTATGATAATCAGTATGAAATATTTCAAAAACAACAAGCCGGCCTCTGGTTAATCCGAAGTATTACACATTCATTCAAACCAGGGAGAACTTTGCCGTATATGCAACGGTTGAATTTGTTAAAAAATGCTTATACTTCCAGTAATTCAACAGAACTACTTGAAGCTGAATTAAAACAGGTGAATATAACAGGAGGCGTAAGGACTGAATTTCTTACAGAAAATTAAATGAGACCATCAATTAATACCTCAAAACCAAATGAAAAATTCAATTCATTTTATAGAGCAGTTGTTGAAGAAAACGAAGACCCGGAAAAACGCGGCAGAGTCCGAGTTAGAATATGGGGCTTACACACTGAATATAAAACAAAAACTGAATCAGAAGGTATTCCGACAGCGGAATTACCTTGGGCTGAACCAGCTCTACCTATTTTTGAGGGTGGAATTTCAGGATTTGGTATGTTTGGTGTACCAGTTCAGGGCTCACATGTAATGTTATTTTTCGAAAACGGAAATTATTTTCAACCAAGATATTTTGCCTCAATGCCTACAATGAATCCAGATGAAATGCCCGATAAAAGAAAAGGATTTTGTGACCCAGATGGACAATATCCTTTTAAGCCACGATTAGGAGAACCAGATTGGCATAGATTGGCCCGCGATCAATCAGTTAATACACTGGTAACAACCAAACTTTTAAACAGAATTATAGCAATTCAAGCAGCAAAAGGCGGCCTACCATTTGCTGAACCAGTTTCGCCTTATAATTCACAATATCCAAATAATTGGGTTTTTACAACACATGGTGGCCTAACATTAGAACTTGATTCAACTCCAGGTTCAAAACGTTTTCATTTATACCATCCGAGCAACACGTATATTGAATGTGATAATGATGGAACTTTAGTTATCCGTAGTAACGGATCCCGTTATGATTTATCAAATGACAATTCATATTCATATACAAAAGGAGATAGAGAGGTTTCAGTTGATGGTGACCAAGGAAATCGGACAGGTTCAAATAAACGCGAATCAGTAGGTGTAAATAAAGATATAACAATTGCCGGCGATAAAACAGAAACGATAGGTGGAAATGACACATTATCATTAACGGGCAATAAATCACAAACAATAGGCGGAACTGACACAGAAACAATTATCGGCACATCAACAAAAACAATTACCGGCGCAGCATTGATAACAGGTTCAAGTACAATTACAGTTAGTGCAACAGGAAATGTTTCAATTTCAGGTGCAATAGTAACGCTTTCGGGAACAACATTATCTTTAAATTTTAACGGTACATCGACCTCATCAAGTACAGGTGCAATGTTATTAACAGGCAGCACAATAGCATTAAATGGAAGTACAAGCGTTCATTTGAACGCGCCATAAGGGGAAAATATGGCATTATCATCAAGCAGAATTTTAGTAAACGGAGATATAGGAAGTCACGGTGACGGAACAACAGGAGTCGTGGTTACTTCAGCGACGAAAACCTGGGTAGAAGGAAAATTGGTTGTATTAACAGGAGACGAATATATATGTGAACATGAAGATCATAATTCGGAAACTGTTATTACAACATTGATAAAAACATATGCTGAAGGAAAACTAATGTGTAACATTAGCGCCGTTAGTAGTTGCGGCGCTGGATTTATTCCGCCGGGGGATCCGGATGCCGTTACACAAGTTACAAAAACATATGCGGAGTAAATAATGAACATTAAAGAATATTTAATAACAGAAAATGTAGAAAAAACACTATACCAGCGATATTTAAAAGCATTAGATAAGGGACAAAAAATACAAAATACCATAGGTAATTTAGGGACCGAATTGAATAGAATTCAGAAACAAATGAAAAAAAATAATATACCTGGATTATTAAATCCGGCAGGATTAGCTGTATTTACAGACGATGAAGATACGGCAGATAGAGCATGGTCTATGGTAGCGGGATCCTAATTATGCCAGAAATACCATCGATTGATCCATGTACAAATTTAAAACGTGATATTGAAAGACGGATTCATAATTTTGAACAACAAGGAGTCTATTTAAAAAGCCAATTTTCAGATGTTCTAAAGGATGCAATCGATAATTATGCTGCCGGAACATCTGCTGATGACACTCTAAATGCAGCAATAGCTGGCGCAACAGTTGATGACGTGGATGCAGGCACAACTGCGATGTCCCGAGTTAGAGCCTTTGCAGGATCATGTTTAGATTCAATTTATAATGAAGCCAGGGTTTTTTCAACAGGCGTTGACGGTTTTATTAATGATAGATTAACTGATTTTTTATCATTAGCAACTTTACCTGAATTTGATCTATTGACACCCTTGCGAAACTATACAACAGCCTTAGGAATTGGAAATTTAATAGGACTTTTATCATCAATTGATACGGGTTTAGGTTGTTTATCTGATAGTGAACTTGGAGAATGCACAACTTTAGTTCAAGATTTTTCAGATAGAGTAGATGCTGTAATTGATTACCTTGGATTAAATTCGGATGCATCATTTTCACTGGAAACATTTCAAACATTACAAAGTGTATCATTAACAGATCAACTTGAAATAAATTTAAATAAATTAGATGTTCATGTTACAGATTTGACATCAACAGCACTTGACAATGTTAAGCAAATTATTCCAATGTTACACGAAGAATCGAGATATTAAATAAATAGATACAGGAGATTATTATGGCAAGACGAGATGCAACGTGGTCCGATGTTGATGGAGCATTTAGTAAACAAACCGACGGTGATATCCAACGTGATACTGATATAAATGCGGTGGAAAATAGCCTAAATAACATCGTCGCCACAATGAAAGGGACACGCAGGATGCTGCCTGAATTTGCACAAGAAACATATGGTCTATTATTTGAACCGATGGATGACACGACTGCACGGCAAATTGCTGAACAAATCCTGGAAGGTATTGCAGCATGGGATGACAGGGTAACGGTTTCCCGGATCGATATTACACCAGATTATGATAATAGCCAATATAGAATGAGAATGTCATTCGGCATTAAAGCACTACCTGGAGAACAAAAGGAAATTGATTTTGTTTTATATACACAATAATTATGAAAATATGCTGGAATAATTTAAAAAAATTGGAATATAGGCCAGATAGAGGTCATTGGCAAGACACAAAATGGAAATGCAAATTTTGGATTTATAAAGAATCTTGTAGAACCTGCAGGAAACCGTTTTTAAGTCAAAAAAAGGCAACTGAAGGTTTATTTTGTTGTAAAAAATGTTCAAGTCAATGTGAAAAAAGTAAATTAAGCAAAAGTAAAAAACTAACTGGCAGAAAATTTAACCAAACACACAAAACAAAAATTAGTTTGGCCCTAACAGGCCTGAAAAAAACATCTGATCATAAAAGAAAACTAAGTATTACAAAATTAGGAAAAAATAATCCATGGTTTGGTAAAAAAAGACCAGAACATTCAATTAAAATGTCTGGAAAAAATCATCCAAATTGGCAGGGCGGCATATCTTCTGAACCATATTGTTTAGAATGGAAATTTATAAGAGTAGAATATAAAGAATATGATAACAATAAATGCCAAAATCCATATTGTAAAGGTGAATATACCAACAAAATAACTTCTCACCATATTGATTATAATAAAAAAAATTGTAAACCAAATAATATAATAACATTATGTGTTTCATGCAATACAATAGCAAATCACGATAGAAATTGGTGGCAAGCATTTTATACAGAAATAAAAAGGAGAAAAAATGACAACATTGGTACCTGACTATTTAAATGTGGACTTCACTACACTTATTGCACGAATAAAGGAGCAGCTTGCGGCTTCAGAAATTTTCCAAGATTTTAATTACGAAGGAAGTAATTTTGCTATTCTAATCGAGCTGCTTGCCTACACGGGAGAGATGAATACATATCTCTTAAATAAAATCGCGAAAAACGTGCATATTGAAACAGCAGATATTTATGAAGCGGTGAATAGAAATGCACGGCAAATGGGTTATGAACCAAAAGGCGCGGTATCAGCCCGTGGTACAGTTTCAGTTTCAGTGACAGGAGCAACCCCTGGTCACCAATATTTATTGAATCAATTTTCACAAATGGAATGCCCAGATGAATTAGATGAAGACAATAACAGTATAAAATATGCAAATGTTACAAATTACACGATTGAACCAACCGGCGCAACAATGGATTTTAACATTGAAGTAAAACAGGGAGAAGTTACAGCACTTTCTGGATATCTTGGCAAAGATTTAATTGATAATCAATTATTACTACCATCAAATTATGCTTACGACAATGATATTGACGATGATTATCCATCATTAGAATTATTGATTGACAATTTAGCATGGACACGGGTCGCTGAGTTTTACGATGATTTATCTGCATTAAAAAATGATGATGATGTTTATATGTTCATTTATGACAAATATGAACGAGCAAAAATAATTTTTAATTCATCACGGAACATACCAAGTGATGATTCAACCCTTGACATGACAGTTTTATCAACACTCGGTGCCGAAGGAAATGTAGCCGCCGGATCAATTAGAGGTATACCAACACAATTTATTTACAATAATACTTCTGACACCTGGTTACCAATTGATACAATCACAATCACAAATCCGTTAGCAACAACAGGTGGCCAAAATAGAGAAACAATTGATGTAATAAAATCCAACGCACAAGCAGGACTTAAATCACAGTTCAGAAATATAACAACAAGTGATTACCAGACACATATGGAATTACGGACAGATGTTATACAAGGTAATGCTTGGGGCGAACAAGACTTAACGCCTTCAGGCGCAGTCCAGGAGTTTAATAAAGTTTATTTGTCAGTAATTCCAGATTATTGGAATGCTCGGACAATTAATGTAACATATGAACCATGGACAACTTCATGGAATACATCAGGTATGATAATGGTTCCATCAGGTTACAACAACACTTATGAAACAGATTTAAAAGCCTGGGTTGAAGATCGGAAAATGATCTCAACATATGAAGTTTTTAAAAGTCCGGGCCTGGTTTATTTCTCATTTGAGTTCGGCGTAAGAAAAAAACGAACATATACATTTGAAGATATTTCAACAGATTTAAAGAACAAACTTATATATTATTTTCGTTCAGCAAATCAAAATTTCGGATCAATTATAAATTTCAATGATATTTTAGAATATTTACTTGATACGACCGAAGTATCAGCAGATGATACATTTACCAATATCAAAGGCATCCGGAATCTAAATCTCAGAGATTTAGAAATAAATGTAACTGTATATGAGTACAACACTGCCGGCGATGTTCCTTATTATATGGAATTATCAACAGAATACACAGGCGAAAATCAACTAAGACGTGTTCAACTGGGTCCCAGACAATATCCAATTTTACATGAACAAAGTATAGTAATTGCAGAGGAAAACTAAATGGGTCAATTTTCAGACAGTTCATACGAAATTTTAAAAACATATTTTGATGTCTTAAAAAATCCACGGACAGGGACAGACAATTCATATATTTTAGGTCAGAATCATACAATTGTTGCTGATGGTGGTGTTTTTACTAAATTATATCAAGAAAATGAATACAATGATATGATTGCTCATAATTTCAGAATTGTTAGTATTTCAGGTAACAATTTTGTGTTCAAATACGAAGGTATAGCGTCAACACATTCTCAAGCAACAGCTTTAGAAGTTAATAAAAAAATGTTTTTCAGGAAAGATGAAAAATTCAGAGATTGGTTGGTAAATAATGTTGACATATATGAAGACTCAATCAACACCGACAAATTATTTATTTATTTTGGTAAAATTTACCCAGTTGCTAACAGTACAGGCCTGGTCGGGATAAATTACAATATTCAATATGAAGGCATGAAGGATTTTGTCCACGACGCTTTACCAGAAAATAATAGATCAACAAACTTGACTGAATTTTTAAAAATTTATTTTGATCAGGTTGCACAACCAATCTATAATATGACAAAAACATTATGGTCATTTTTTGATGCAAAAGAGGTCAATCTTAAACATCTTGATTATTTAGCAACTCGGTCAGGAATTAGTACAGACAAAGATTTAATTGCTGAATTACCATTACGGGAATTTGTTGATAATTTACCATATTGGTTAAAAAGAAAATCATCTTATGCCTCATATTACATTGCACATAAAATATTACTTGCTAATACACGTAATAAACTGAATATATACGAAAAATGGGCAGAATGGTGTTTGCGAGATTTACGTGGAGATAAACCTTATACACTACCAAGCGACTATGAAACGCACCATATTAGACAACATTACGGTGCTTATGTATCCGGCGGCGCAGGCCCAGAATATTATGATCAATGGAATACAGGAAGTAAAATACCTTATCCAACATATTCTGAATTGCCTTCAGCTGATTGCCGTGGAAACACATGGGATTTCGGTGATTCAATTGCAATGGAAGATTTTACAACACGGAGTGATAATGATAACGTTTTAACAGGTAAATATTCAGGTATTTTCCAAATTGATGCTTATACGCCAAGTGCGGAATTAATGGTTGACACATATGCGGATTTCAATATCCAGCCGGACATGACCTCAGCCGTTTCACCTTCTGCTGCAGGTGAATATAATCATTATCTGAAAGTGAATATGGATTCAATGTCGAAACCGTCCGGTGGCATGATGATTTGGGGTATGTACGGACCTTGGACTGGTGGAATACCGGATCAAGTATCAGATTTAGAGGATGCCGCCGGTGACCCACATATTGGACTTGAATACTCATTAAGACACAGGGACGGAAATTATACAGATGGTTCAGCTCAAAGTGGACCAGCACGTCAATTCTCATTAGTTGAACGTTACCAAGACAACAGTTTATATTGTGTATCAACATCGGGTGATTATTATAGACCGGATACAGAATATTTTATCGGTGTACATAAATTTACACCTTCATTTGATAAAATCAACATAAACGATAATATGATATCATTAAATGGTTTTTCTGAAAGTAGCAGCGCACATGGATTATTAGATAATGATTTAACAACAGCAGGATTTACTTATGCTACTTCTGGTAACAACGTTTATATTGACATGGGCCAGGATAATGAACAGGCAATAACAATGTGCCGAGTTTACAGAAATGATAATAGTGATACAGATTATTATGATATCGAGGCCTCGCCGGACGGTTTTACAACACCGGACGGTAGCACATCAATTCCATTAATCAAGCATTGGGAACCTAATGAAACAGGTTGGAATAAAGCTGTATGGCATAATACAACCCCGTATAGATTTTTTAGAATGAAATATTCAAACGGTTATCCTGCACCGGCAGCCGCTGATATTATTACACAAATGGAATTTTATACAGGAGACCCAACTGATAAACCAGAATTACGAGCAAATATTTACGATAAAATCAGAATGAAAAATCCTAATGACTTAATTGAAACAATTAGGATGCAAATTCATGAAGATGACAATTATCAACTTTTATTCGGACCAGCAAAACGGGCCAGATGGGCATCACAATCGGAAATCCCGAGTGCCAGCTTATATTATGACATTGAAAATATGAAAATGTCCGGCGGATTTACACGATCAATTGCACCAACAGGTAATTTAATTTTAACACCACATTACAAAGTTGAAATTGACTTGTCAAGCGAACCGATGGGCAGTATAGCGGATGACGGTACAGAAAAAATCATTTCAGTTGGCCAAGCTGAAGAAATAATTAAATACTGGACGTATTTGAAACCAGTTGATAAATTTGTCGAACACCATTTCATGATTTCACCATTAGGAAAAATTGATGAATTAAATGAATCAGTTTCATTATATGACCCAGCAGGATTAGGTATATGTGATACACGTTTTACCGGTGTAAATACACTTGCAACAACTGCAGCACCAACAAACGCGAATCTTATCAATAATGGACTTATGAATGACGATAGTAATTGGTCTAATGTCGGAACGCCTGTATATAATATTCAGACAGAAGATGAACAATATGTTTCAGCAAATGCAAGTAGGAAATTCAAGGTTGATGCAGAATATGAAGGAATAAAATCCGAATCATTTAAAACAGAAACAGATTCACAGTATAATTATGAATTTATGTGTATGCCAACATCTGCCGGAAACATTCATGTTAGAGTGAATTCTGGTGGTTCTGAATTAATCGTTAACGGAAATATGGAGCTTGACACAAGTGGATGGATCCAATATCATAATCCACCTACGCAAGAACAAAGCTCAGAACAAAAACATGCGGGTTCTTATAGCCGGAAAATTATAGCCGATGCGGCAGATCAAGGAATAAGAAGCAATGCGTTTTCTACTGTTGCAGGAACGACCTATAAACACATATTTTGGGTGTACCCGTCTACTACCAGCGTGCGAATTACAATTGTTTCCGGCGACGGTGTTACTAACCTTCATAGTGAAACCTTTTCAGGCTTAACTATTAATTCTTGGAATAGGTGTGAAACAGAAGTAACAGAAA
>JAEHCK010000191.1 GCA_020696345.1 Thermoplasmata archaeon
AATGGAACGTTACTCCATAGTTATAAAGTAACATTGAATTCCGGCAACGGCGAAGACATTTCGGAAATCCTGGATTTATTGGCGGCCGGTAAAAGAATAGGTGCGATTAAAAAATATATGGACATGACCAGTTTAGGATTGAGAGAATCAAAAGAGGCTGTCTACAAAATCCAAGATGAAAATAATATCAACTACCCGGACTAAGAAGAAGGTAAAAAAATGGAAAACATTGAAACGATGATAGAGTCAATTTGGTCTTTGGTACTTGATGAAGTTACTGATCGGCTGCAAGAAAGAATGGTAAACTTCAATCCGAATGATAAACAAATTACATCAATTGACAAAATAATTGCAAAAGAAATCAAGGAATTACTTGAGCAAATCGCAGATTCTATTGAAATAGATCTTGATGTGTCAGTTGATTTGGTTTGGGATACAATATGTGATAAATATGACCTTGACGAAGACGCCGAATTTTGGGCCAAGGCCGAGGCCGTTTGGGATACTGATTTCGAAGTACCCGAATCCGAACCTACTTCTGGCTGTCCCGGAACATGTCAAGTTGAAAAAGAAGAAAAAATAAAAGAAATAGAAGGAATCCAAAGCCATATTGTGGATATGGAATGGTAAGAAAATAATTTATGGAGTGTAAATAATATGTCAAAAAGTAATATATGGTCCTTCATTTATGAACCTACAACCTTGGATCAAATGATTCTTGCTCCTGAAACAAAAGAAAAACTAAAAAAATGTATTAAAGAATTGCCAAATATAATGCTGTATGGTCAACCAGGTACAGGTAAAGGCACTTTCACGAAAATATTTCTTGAAACAGTTCAGCTTGATAAAATGTGGATCAATGCTTCCGATGCAACAGGTATTGATAATATGCGTGATTCAGTGAAGCCTTTTGCACACGGCGGCAGTATCAATCTTAAATATGTTATATTCAATGAAAGTGAAGCACTTTCTTCTGGTAAATCGGGCGCTCAAAAGATGTTAAAAGAATTAATGGAGTTGACACAAAAGAAAACCAGATTTTTGTATATGACAAATGAAATTCAAAACATGAATCCAGCCTTGCGTTCCCGTTGTATGGAAGTTAATTTAGATCACCCACCTATTAAAGAAATCGTACTTTTCATGTCAAAAATTCTGAAAGAAGAAAAAGTAAATTTTGAACCGAAAATATTAGTTGATCTTTGCAAAAAATGTTATCCTGATATTCGGAAAACAATTTGGTCATGCCAAGAAAACACAATAAATGGTGTTTTAACAGGTTTAGATGTTTATACAGCAGAAGCATTGTTTAATGAAATACTTGAAAATATGAAAACCAAAGATTTAGATAAAGTTAGATCATTACTAAAAAGCAATTATACAAATTATCGACATCTATATGAATTTTTATTCAATAAAGCAATGACAACAGATGATTTTAAATCTCCGGGGGCAGCTATAATTCAAATCGGTGATCATTTACGATACAATGAATCAACCTGTAACGCAGAAATAAATTTTATGCATATGATTTTCTATATGTTATGGAAAGAAATTATATGATTAATATACAAGATATACCAGCAGCCAGAAAAGAATGGCTGAATGAAGAAAAACAAACCACTAAAAATTTTAAGGGCTTGACACCATATGATTTTTTGATCCAAATTGCTGATAAGAAAACAAAACATAAATATGAGAAAACAATTGCGCCTGCACATTTATTATTAAGCTGGTTTTCACATGATAGTTATTGTTGTGATATAGTCCAAAAAATAAACCATTTACAATTCGATATAAAAGATGATATAATATACAAGTATCTTTTTTTAATGATTCCAAAAAATATATCAATTCCAACATGGATAAAAAAGGGAAAAATAAAACAAGACAAAAAATTAGAAAAAATAAAATTAAAGTATAATGTTTCAACAAATGAAGCATTAATGATTAAAAATCATGAGGAGCGCATCAATGACAAATCAGATTAATCTTAACGTGCTGAGTGATATACTCAGGAAAGGAACTTTAGACCTTGCAGTTCAAATGATTCAAATCCAATTTAAAAACAGCCGGATGATAATCAAGATGATATCCGGGCCACGAAATGTTATTACCATACTCAATTTGGAAAATAATATGATAAATTTTTCCGAACATGACGATGTTACATTGAATTTCGGCGGCCTTACAAGACCACTTCAAACAATTGACACAATACAAAAATTTACAGGTATGGATGTTGTTAGTATTGAAATTTTCGATGGAGAAGAAAATCCCCGATTGGTTTTTAAGCCAACATATAATTTAGATGGTAAACAATTTGAACAACGCCATACCAATATAATGTGCGATGAATCAGTAATGGATCGTTTCCTTTTAGGTTCAAAAGACTATGATGAACTTCCGGTTTTTGCTGAGTTTACTGTAACCCCGGATTTATTAAATCTGTTTTATCAAATATCAGCCCATGCAGGTATATTTGGAAAAATATATTTTAGACTAAATAATGGTGTTCTATCAATTGATGCAACAGATGAAAATAATATATTTGAAGATAAACATGATTGTGATTTAGCCGAAAATGTGGAATCCGAAAATATGGCAATGTGTTTTGATTTTGATAATTTTACACATCTTTTAAATGTTATTAAATCAGAAACAAGTAAAGAAAATCCAAAAACATATAAAATTGGATTTACCTGGATACAACAAACAAGTGGTGTTATACGTGTTTTCAGTAAAGATAATGAAGAAAGTGAAGAATATATGTTATTAAATAGAGAATTATAAAATTTTTGTTTACAACAGGGTTTCAATAGTATATAATATAAATATTGATTGAGAAAGACTTTAAACATCAACTAAAATCTAACAAGGAGGAAATTATGAGTGACATTGAAAATGAAAATTGGGATGCCAATCCGATCAGAGTTTATGACGAAGTACCGAATGAAAATTTGAATACTTATGTTCGGGTAAACGGCAGTGACCTTCCTTTAACCCCAGGTGCAAGTTTTGCTGCAACGGTTAAGGAAGTCGCCCGGGATTCTGGTCTTGGCAAGTTCCGTGTTTATGTGAACGGCGCCGAGATGAAACCGGCCGATGCCCCGGATACCATTGAAGAAGGTATGAGTCTTGAAATGCGGGCATACGATGTTGCGGGTGGAGAAATAACGGGTTAACATCATCAACCGTCTTAAATAAAAAGGGATTTTTCTTAGGAATCATCCCTTTTTTTATTGACATTGAAGATTCATTATGATAGGATTAGTTTATAAATCAACTTAGGAGAAAATTATGAGCCTAAACTCAAGAGCACAATCTGTATTGAAAGACATGTTCAACGAAATTGATTCTGTCAATATTGATGAAATTAAATTAGATGGAGTAACGATCAGAGCCGGGAATAAATTAGTCCGGTTAGAAGTTATGCATGAAGAACCTATTCAGGTAGAAGATGAAATCCGAGAAGAATATCGTGTTAAACTCCGCGGTAAATTACAAGAAATTAAAACCCGGCTGACAGATAAAATAAATGATGTTATGCAAATGACTTCCCGGGTCAGAACCGAGGCCGAAGCAAAAGAACGTGAATTGAATGAAAAAATCAGAAATACAAAAGCAATGCCTAATATTTCTTGGGCCCAGGCAAAAGCTGGTGTTTCAGTTGTTCAGGGACCAAACCGTGGTGAAATTTGTTTTTTAATCCGTGGTATTTATTATCCACAATTTGTAAACGAAAAACCAATTGATCCAACGTATGCTAAAAAATTAATTTCACCGGTGATTTTCTTTTTCAAAACCTCAGGTGATAAAATCATTGAATTTTCAACCCGGAAGCCACAGGGGATGGCATACTTTCCACATTATCATCAACAAAATCCAGATTGCTGGGGTGAATTCAATTATGAACGCCGGTTCAAAAATATTGATGAATTGATTAAAATTAAAAATGATGCCGAAGCAGTATTACAAAATGTCAATACCCATTCAATTGCAAGTCCTAATCCCAGAGGTCTTCCAAGGAAGTCAACTTTACTCCGACATATCGTAACCAATGATATTAGAGTTAAAAAAATACCGGATGTCAAATTAACAGTTGACCAACGGCGCCGCGGTGTAGGCGATGCTATCAGAGTTTCAAATGATGATGTCTGGTCAACTGAATAAAATACTTGACATTAATTTCTAATTTGATATAATGGATTTTAAAGAGTAAAGAAAGGACAAAACATGGACCTATATAAAAGACAAAAAACACTGAAACTCGACTTGAAACAATCGGTAACAATTGTTGGCGTAGGTGGTATCGGATATTGGGTTGCTAAGTTTCTGGCCATGGCTGGAATTGAAAAAATTTGGGTTTTTGATTTTGATGTTATTGAAATACACAACTTAAATCGCCTGGATTTACCTGAACGTTTCATTGGAATGAATAAAGCTGATGTTATTAAACAGGTTATTAAAGAATTAAGACCGGAAGCCACTGTGTATGCCATGCCGTTCAAATTTAATGATAATCATGAGCCTCGGACTGATTGGCTTATTGATTGTACTGATAGATTTAAAGCCCAGCAGGAAAATCAGAAAATTGCTCATAAACAAGGAATGAAATATGTAAAAGCCGGTTATGACGGTGAACAATTTTCAATTCATAATTCAGTTGCAGAATGGGGCGATGCCGATGATGGATATGTGACAATTCCATCTTATGTTGTTCCAGCGGTTTTAATCGCTTCGATGACAGTGGCAAAAGTTTTAAAATATAAAGATTCTGAAATGGTGTCAAGTATCAAAGGTATTTTCAAATCAACAAGGATATAAAATATGAGTTATGAAGAAACGTATCTTGAAAACCTAAAATTTAAAAAGTTTCAATATAAAATTTGTTCAGGTTGTTATAAAACTTTTTGGCCTTTTACTCATGATCTAACTGAAAATGAAAAAATTTCACCGGCTTTTTTGTGTAAAAATTGTAAACAAACTGTAAACAAATCCCCGAAAGGAAATCAAAAAATGAAAAAAAAACAGAAAACACGTTCCAAACAAAAACTCGATGCCAATGTTGATGTTAAACCTTTCAACAAAGTTGATGAAATGAACGGCCGCTTAACAGACAAGGAATTGATACCAGGAATCATTGAAACAAATGTGTTGGGACCAAATGAACTCCCGACGGAACGGAAAAATGCTGACCAGCCGGAAGATCACTGGGATAGTGATCTTGAAACCGTCAATGCCTGTTCTAAATCACCAGATAATATCACAGTCTGGGTAAAACCATTAGCTAAAGTGAAAATTGATACTTTAATGGAAAAATATCCAAACATTGAATGGTTTGCATATTTATTAGGTGACGGCGAAGACAAATTAACTGTTGAAGACATTCATGTTCCCATTCAGAAAATTACCAGCACCAGTGTGGATGATATTGAATGTGCTGAATTTAACGATTTACCGATAATAGGCGCTATTCATTCTCATCACGGAATGGGTACTGGCTTCAGCGGCACGGATCACGCCTTTGTCAATCAAAATCATGACATTTCACTTGTCAAAACGAAAACCGCAATTGCGGGACAAGTTAGATGGTCAACACCCTGCGGCTGCCTGAAAATTGTCGATGCTGTTGTTAAACCGAAAATTGAAGTTGATTTTGATAAGAAATCTTTTTTAGAAACAGCGATTGGCAATATTACAGAAAAGAGATATGCACAATCGCAGACCGGAACATCCGGGTTTCCAGCAAACACAGGACCGGGAAGAAACGGTCCAGAAGTGATTTCTGGCCGAGCTGGCTGTTGGGTCAATGGAGTATGGAGGCCGAACAAATTGACCGAAGCGCAAAAATCTTACACAAACGGAAAAAGCATAAAAGAAACCGTAAAGGAAAATGCTATAATTATCACCGGCACCGAAATAGAACAATCTTTAATGGAAGCTCTGGATGAATCCTTTCCGGAAGAAAAAGAGGAATCCCGGGTTGCCGGCGACGGAGAATGACAATGATTATAATAATATGGGGAATTTTAATATGTTATTGTTTATCCTGTATAAATAAATCAATTAACGAAAACACAGAATCGGTAAAAGAGGTTAACAAAACAATTGAGGATATCAACAATTATCTTTGATATTATTATCGGCCCGGTGTATTTGGGCCGATTTTTTTAGTTTTAATCCTTTTGTAAACTAAATATATAAATAATAATAATAAATAATATTATATAGAGGTGGTATACAAATGGACACTATTGAAAAAATTGATATGATGATACAGGAAATTC
>JAEHCK010000068.1 GCA_020696345.1 Thermoplasmata archaeon
GATAAAGCGGATTTACACGGATCGAAGGATTTTTAGTATTGAACTCATTGAATCCGTGATGATCCGTTGTATCCGTGTTTTTAATCCGTGTTCTATAGTGTGATTTGGGGGTTCTTTTTACATCAAATTATTCAAAAAAAAGATTATTATCTATACCTAGGAGGTCTGTGAATATATTCACTATTTCCTTATTAAAAGATTTGACCGACCTGGTAGGTTGAAATTCCAATAGACGTTAGTAAAAAGTATGGCCGCCATACTTCCAACGAAATTGATCACCCAGACCAGGGCAATAGAAGATGACGATTTAAACTAAAGAATTCCACCATCATTGGATGAGGGTTGTTATAATAACGAATACTTGCAGAATAATGCAAAACTAATCCGTCTTGAGATTGCACGGCAGCCGAAGGGTTGCTTGCAACCCTGAGTATGCTACAGTCTTCAGACAGTGTTGTTGCTGTGCCGGTTAACGAGCCAAAGTAATTGAAAAAGTTCAAGAGGAACATCTCCCGTCCCATGAAGTAAGGCAATTTGTTCGTGAGATCCAAAAGGCTCCACGGCAGAAGCGTGAAGAAATGGTGAAACCGGATTCCGTGATCACCGGAGAAGATAAACGTATAATGAACCGGATCGGAAAATTGGAAAGAAGCATTGACGAATTTGTGGCTGTTGAAGATAAAAAATTAATATCATTGAGCCCGGAGCAGAAAGAGCAGATAAAAGCAAGATTGGGATCAATGGCCGAGAAATTGGATGAGGTTATGAAAAAATTATGATTTTCTTTTCTTTCCAACTTGTTTTATTACTTTAAGCTCGATCAATTTTCTAAACGCTTTCTTAGCAGCTAGCATAAGGTTTTAGAATGAAATTATACTTTTGAATATATCACATATCGTTTCAATCTCGACCACATCATATTATTTTACCACGAAAGCACGAAAACACGAAAACGCTCTAACTGTAACACCGTTTCGTGTCCTTCGTGTCTTCGTGGTTAATAGAGATGAGGAATAGGAAATTAATCCAAAAGCACTCTTTTAATATTTTTTACAACGAATAGCACGAATGTTCGAATACACGAATGATATTCGTCCATTCGTTAATTCGTTCGATTCGTTGTTGTAAAGTGGTAAATGGCAGCATTATAACGATCTCACGAGACGCAAGCCGAGGGAGTGGTAGCGGTAGTCAGGGACGTTCCTTCTCGCGGCCCGCCGAGGTGCAGCTCCCGGCAGTGCGGCGCCAGCTACCGCCACGAAAAACCCGGCCGGAGCCATATTCTCCGGAACCAGGTTCCCATACTCTACCATCAGCAGGTTCCCCATCATAATTATCGTGCCAGTTATCCTGACACTATTCCCATACGTTATTTATATTAATTCATTATAATCATGACACGAAAATATAAATATAAAAAATGTTATTTATTATCCGATAGGAAAATATAATGGACGAACAGGGTTAAAAGGGCAGGGTTGTTTTACATAGATAAATAACAATATGAGATGAACTGGGAAAAAGCAGGTTAGGTGGAACATCATGAAAAAAGTAATAACTTTCATACTGATCTTATTACTCACTCTTGGAGCATTGTTATATTTCCCTGAGGTTAATGACCGGCCAATGGATGTCCAGGGTAAAACAATAACGGTTAATGACGACGGCGGTGCGACTTATACCAGTATCCAGGCCGCGATCGATAGTGCAACACCTGGTGATACAATTAAGGTATGGGATGGGACTTATCATGAGAATTTGGTTGTGGATAAAACAATTACTTTAAAAGGTAATAGCACAACGAAAACTACGATCAATAGTACTGGTGGTGGTAATGGAATATATATTACAGCCGATTGGGTAAATATAAGTGGATTTAAAATATTAAATACAAGTATTTTTGGTAATGCGGGAATCAAATTGTATGGCGTATCAAATTGTAGAATTACCAATAATAATTGTTCGGACAATAGAAATGGTATTACACTGGATGCTTCTAACTTTAATATAATTAAGAATAATATTTGCTATTCGAATAGAGAGGGTATTTATATTGTAGGATCATCAAAGTTGAATATAATAACAGAAAACTTTTTCATAGAAAATGGAAATCGCGGCATTAAGATCAATGATGGATCCGATTCAAATATTATTGCAAACAATACATGCTTAAACAACGACTGTGGAATTCAAATTAGTAGTAGTGATTACAATTATTTATATCACAACAATATGATCTCAAATACTCAACAAATAGATGAGTCTGGCATAAATTATTGGAATAACAGCCATCAAGAGGGCAACTTCTGGACGGATTATTCCGGTCTCGATGACGGCACTGGTGGTCGAGTGGCGGGTGACGGGATCGGTGACACTGATATCCCTCACCTGGGTGTGGATGATCATCCATTTATCTTCGAGTCCGGTTGGCGGCCGCCGCAAGCGCCGACATTGAAAAACCCGGGGGTAAACGATTCCAACGGTTCGTATAAGATCTCGTGGTTCCAATCTTTGCGATGTGATAAATATGTATTACATGAAGACACGAACATCTCGTTCGGATCGCCTCTGAAACTCTATGAAGGAAAAGATACTATGGTTTCTATTTCACAGCGGGTAAACCATACTTATTTCTATCGAGTGAGCGGAATAAATCTCACATACAATATGACCAGCGCCTGGTCGAACATCGAAAGTATCATCGTCGACTGGCTGCCGGATACTCCTGAGAACTTTACGGTTTCGGCCCTTCCTCAGGGTAACGCCATAAATATATCATGGGACCAAAATCTCGTGGACTGCCCCAAGTATCATATTGAAAATAAAAACGGAACCACACTCTGGACGCCGCTAACCATTGTAATTGCCTCAAAGCATTGGTTCATACATTCCGATCTCAAAGATGGTGTCAGATGCTATTATCGGATCCGTGGCTGCGACCTGCGAGGTCAATTCTCCGAGTATTCCAATACTATCAATACCGTACCAAGAGATTCCAAAGCGCCCGCCGCACCCCCGGGATTCAATATTCATCAAATAGGTTACAATTTTATTAATCTAACCTGGCTGCCGAGCGCGGACCATGATACATCAGGATATTCTATATATAGACAAACCACGACCAGTGCAAAACATCTTGCAACAACTACCAATACATGGTACAACGACTCAAGTGTCCAGGAGAGTAAACCTTATTATTATAACATTACCGCTTTCGATGAGGTTCCGAACCACTCCCAATCTTCTATGATCATTGGTCCGGTATATCTCCCTATCATACCTGCTGTGACATTCAATGAGCCGGCAGCAGGGGCGAAAAATGTATCGATCATGACAGAAATATTGGTGACATTTAGCAAGCCAATGAACACGACGAGTGTACGATCGGCTTTTGAAATAATACCTGTCATCAAAGGGACGTTCAAATGGTCGGACGAGAATACAAATTTGGTATTTTCGCCGGTTGTTTACATTGAGGAATCTACATTGTATACTATAACGATAACCACCGATGCAAAAGATATATCCGCCAACGCCCTAATTTCACCATACACATGGAACTTCACCACCGGCCAGGATATTACCCAACCCTCGGTAAAATCTCATTTTCCATCTGGGATCAATATTTCTATCGCAACAAATATCTCGATAAGATTTTCTGAAAAAATGAACAAGCTATCGGTTAAGAACGCTATTGAGATCACACCCGAGGTTACGGGAGCTGTAAAATGGGTCGAAAATGCTTGTATTTTCACACCCGATAATTTTCTTAAGTTCAATACCAAATACGATATTTTAATAAAAGCCAGCGCCAAAGATCTGGCAGGCAACCCTCTCGAAAGTGAATTCGGCTGGAATTTTACAACGGTCAGTGAAGAATCATCACCACCTCTAATTGTGGATCATTCGCCCACTGGTAACAATGTGCCTCTCGATGTAAACGTTCGAATTGAATTCGTAAAACCAATGGATCACAGCATAACCGAGAAAGCATTTAGCATATTCCCGGATGTAGATGGCACTGAGTTTTCCTGGGAAAGCAACACAATGGTATTTTCTCATTCTTCCAAGTTCGAATACTATACTAGATATAATGTGACACTCACGACTGCCGCAATAGATATATGGGATAATCACCTGGAACAAAATTTCAGTTGGGAATTTACCACAGAACCAAAAGCCGTGATAAAGATACTCGAACTTTCACCACAACCGGGAGAAATAGCAGAAATAGATGAGAATATCAATATTATATTCTCAAAGGCCGTTACAATCTCACTGGTGAACTTAAGTGTGGAGAACATAACCGGCGGCCAGGTCAACGGCACAGTAAACTATGATGGTGAAAAGAATGAGCTGGTATTTAGGCTCACGGACGATGTTTATTATGATTATAATTCGACCTATTTCGTTACCTTATCGGGAATAAAATTCGATATTACCGGGTTCAACATAGTTGAAAATGGAAGCATATACACCTGGTCATTTACCACCAAGTCAGAGGCAGATGCGGACACTGACGGTGATGGGATGAATGATAAATGGGAGAACATACACGGCCTCGACAGGTTCAATAATACGGATATGAACGGCGATCCCGACGAGGACGGTCTTATGAATTTTGAAGAACATAACGAAAAAACCGACCCGATGGATGCCGACTCGGATGATGATGGCCTGAACGATAGTGCGGAGATATCGATCTACAAGACCGACCCGCTCAACCCGGATTCGGATGGCGACGGCCATTCTGATGGTGATGAGGTTCTGGCAAATACGGACCCGAATGATATTACCGATCATCCGAAGGCAGGTGAAAAGGGGGGAACATCAAAAGAGGATTACACATATATTATCGCCGCGATCATGATCATCGTGGTCATTCTGATCCTATTATTTTTATTTGTTCACCGCAAACGTGCCAAGAATGAGGATGAAAAGGTTGAAGATTGGAAAGATGATAAGGATAATGATAAGAAAATAGATAAAGTTGAAGCTGAAACTGATGCTGATGAAAAAGATTACGGCGAGTGGAAGGTCGTGGATGATGATTTGGAGGCCGAATATAGTGTTGGCCCAAGAAAAGGCGGACCACGACAGATGAGAATGTCACTTGGTTCGAAACATTATAAACCCAAGAGAGGAAAAGTTGAACTTGGAAAAGATAAAATACCTGGCAAGAAAGGTACTATGCCCGAAAAAGCGAAGGGCTCTTCTAAGGTTAGCCGGTTTGGTAGGGGTAAAGGTAAGGGTTCCGAAAAACCTCCCGAGAATCCGCCCAAGCTGCACATCACCGACACATCTGTCAGATGCAATATCTGTCTTGGCAATGTTAAAACCGGTCTCTCGGTTATTACCTGCAGCTGCGGCAAGCATTACCACGAGAAATGCGGTCATCGAATTGGCATCTGCCCGTCGTGCGATACAAACTTGGACAAGCTGGAAAATAAGATTGCAGAAAATGATCGATGAACGATATTATATGTCGATTCGTTGTTAGGATGTTCTATATTTCGATTGATTACTAGGATGTTGGATGTTTCGATTAATTGTTGGGATGTTTCGATTAATTGTTGGGATGTTTCGATTAATTGTTGGGATGTTTGATTTATTTACGTTAAATCATTTAGGCATCCCGCCATCTCAGCGACATTTAAAACATCCTGCCATCTCAACGACAAATCTAACATCCCGATATCTCAGCGTCATTTAGAACATCCTGCCATCCCAACGACATATAGAACATCCTGCCATCTCAACGACATATAGAACATCCTGCCATCTCAACGACATATACAACATTAATCAAAACATATTACCAAAAACCGTATAGAAAAAAATTTATATTCAAAAATTATATGAATAACGTATAAGTATTCAATATTAATCATAAATAAAAAAATTAAGGTATTTACCTAGAGAGGATTCGGAGGCATAACCATGGGTATAGAGAGCAGAAAGCTGCAGATCAGTTCAATTACGATCGTTTGTTTATTACTAGTTGCCATGTGGGTCGGTGTGACCGTGTTCACGCCGGAGGAGGTGCAAGCCGCAGGGCCGACCTATCACTCGGGATCAACCTCAGGTAATGAAGGTTGGTTAAAAGCTGATAATCCACATATAATAGAAGGTGATTTTACTGTTCAAACAGGACATACTTTAACATTAAATCCTGGAATAATTCTTAAATTTGTTAGTGGATATAGAATTATTGTAGATGGTTCACTTAAGGCTAATGGAACTGAAATCAATCCAATTATTTTTACATCAAATGAGAGTTCACCATTAATCGATGATTTGGATGAAATCCGATTTAGTAGTATAAGTACAAGTAATTTCATGAAATATTGTACTATTTCATATGCTAACATAGGAATTAGATCCTGGACATCAAATCTTTTAATCCAAAATCTTACTATTTATAACAGTACATTGGGTTTAAGAATTCAAAGTGGTAACCCAAGTATATTTAATACTATAATTAATACAACAACGACTGGATTTTATATAACAGGTGGAAATCCAAAAATCTATAACAATTCAATTAATGGTTCAACAACCGGCTTTTCTGTCACCGGCGGTTCCCCCACCATCTACAACAACACGATCAACGGTTCAACAACCGGCTTTTCTATCACCGGCGGCTCACCCATCATCTACAACAACACGATCAACAGTTCAACAACCGGCTTTTCCATCACCGGCGGCTCACCCAACATATCCAACAACACGATCAATAATACATCCACTCTTGCAGTTTCGATCTCTGGCACGGCGTCACCCGATATTTCCTACAATACGATCAACGGCCCGGTGCCAACCGGCATACAAAGTACATCATCGGGTGCGCTGAACATTTACAATAATATCATTAACGACTCTTCGAATGCCGTCACGATCTCCGCGGGCGCCGGAGATATTCATTATAATACCATTACGAACAGTGCTAACGGTATCACGATCTCCGCCGCTGCCGCGCCAAACGTCTATTTCAACACACTGGACAATTCTACCACCACAGCCATCTCCACCACCGGTTCGGGTTCACTAAAGATATTCGATAATTCCATAAATGACTCCGTCACCGGCATTTCGATCGGAGGTTCTGGCACACCCGATGTTTACAACAATAATGTCTCCAACGGCACCACCGGTATCGAGATCTCGAGCTCAACTGCATCGATCCACCACAATGAGATATACTATTGCGATACCGGGGCATATCTGAAAGCCGCTTCCGCCTTCAGGTTCTATAACAACACATTGGACAGCAATCAGATAAGTTTCTTAAGCGAAAGATCGGCAACCATAGATAATTGTACGATCATTAATTCACAAAACAAGAACTTCAAACTGGTCTCACCGAGTGATCATGTAATTACCACGATCAACACATCATTTAATGATAGTGCCTCATTGATCCAGATAGACCCTGGCTGCAAGCTTTACAAGCAGTGGTACGTCCATATTTATGTCAATGACACGTTCGCCGACCACATACCAAAGGCGAGCGTGACTATCGTATCTTGCGGTGATGGTTGTGTATTAAGCCTACAAACCGATACAACCGGCTGGCTACGATGGCTCAGGTTTACCGAAAGGGAGATCAATAGTTCAGCCAACAAAAACATTACCCCACACGACATTTCTGCGACCAAAAGTGGGTACAATACCACCGCATTCAAACCCAACATCACCGAGAGCATGACGCTCATATTCACACTCAAGGACGCCCAGACGCCCGATTCCGACATGCAGAGCATGCCGGTTTACTGGTATAACACACCCGGGATCGACCTGAACTACTCCACTCAAGATAATACCGAGCTGAACACCATAAGCCTGTATTACGAATACTCCATTGATAACACGACGTTTGGCGCACCGGTGAACACCAACTCGAGTGCGGTTTCCGGCAAGCTCGACCAGGGCGGGTTTAACTTTAAATTCTTGAACGGCGAGGGGTATTATCGGTTCTATACGATCGCCACCGACCTGACAGGCAACGACGAGGTTTCGCCTTTCAATCCGGATGCGCGTGCCGGTTATGATGTCAGACCGCCGGAGCTCGGATCATTGAACACCGAGGATCTTGATGAGGACTCCACCGGTGCATGCCGGGTCAACATCAACATCAATGACACGCTCTCTGGCCTTGGCACGCTCCCGACCATCAGATACAAATACGACTCGACCAATACCAGCTGGTACAAAACCGGTAAGGATATGACCGCTCTTGGCGGTGATGTCTATTACTACGATATACCGGCGCCCACGGGCGGCTGGGAGTTGTTCGAGAACAAAACACTGGCATGGCAGGTGACCGCCGAAGACCAGGCCGGAAATGTCAATATATCGGCAGTTGGCTCGGACAATATAGATTACGTGAACCACGCACCCGAGATAGAGATCGTACAGCTGGTAAGCGGCCACTGGTATTCCGGCACTATCGAGATCAGGACCATTCCAACCGATAACCTTGATATCAACGACCCGGTGTCGGAGTGGGGGATCAAGTATGTGTATGCCAACTATTCTATTGACTCCACCAATGGCATGAACGGTGCATGGCATAACTGGACAGGATCGGAAGTAATCAGCGAACCTTATAATATGAATTGGAACAGCCGGTTGATCGTGGGCACCCATACCAAGGTCTGGCTGCGTGTGCGCGCAGTGGACAACGGCAATATGGTATCCGATTGGGCCACCATCAAGATCAAGATCGATAACGAACCTGCACTTACCACGGCGGACTATGATATACAGTGGCACAATTCTAATTTTACAATAGATCTCAGCGCCGATGATGGTAACGGTTCGGGTGTGAACGTGATAATTTACAAGATCAACGACGGCCAGCCGCAGAGCGTGGCGGACTTTGGTATGCCCGAGATCACCACCGAGGGCAATAATAACAAGCTCGAGTACTGGTCAATAGATAACCGGAGCTGGGTCGAGACCCACAAGACCATCACAGGACTCAAGTTGGACAGGAGCGAGCCGGTGATCACAGATCTGGAGATCATCGATATAACCCAATCGACGCCCGCCGGTTCAAATGCCACCGAGGTAGTACTCCGTGCGAATGTGACCGACCGGTTGAGCGGTCTTAAGAACCTGCCGGAGTACCGAATGAAGTTGGGCGAAGCCGTTTACGGCTCATGGAGCACCATGGTGTTCGTGATAGGCGATATGTACAATAGCGTCTTGACACTTCCAGGCACTATGGCCTGGGACGATCACAGCGGTAAAAATATCTCGCTGGAGATCAAAGGCGTCGATAACGCAAATAACGAGGCTATCTCGACCATAACTGAGTTCGTTGATGAAACATCACCGCCCAAGATCACAGCAGAACAAATAAACACGGGATATGTGGGTGAGGCCATACCACTGGTCGTGACCGTTACCGATGACGAGGGTGTGGAAGAAGTGCAGGTATTCTATAAAGAAGTTAATAGTGTGAGCTTCCAGACGTATACCATGTTACGCCAGGGCACATCCGATAACTTCACACGCGAGCTGCCAGCACCAACCGAGCCGGGGACTGCGTATTATTACTTCAGCGCACGCGATAAGTCGTTCACCGTAACACTGCCCAAGCTGGACCCCGCATCGAACTCGTTCACGATAAAAATAGTCTATCGAGATGCCGATGACGATGACCTGCCCGACCATTGGGAGAAACAGTACTTTGGAGGGATCGAAAATTGGTCATATGACGACGACCCCGATTCCGACATGCTGGATAATTTGCCGGAATATTTGAACGGGACCGACCCCACAATGGCGGATACTGACGGCGACGGCATGGAAGATGGCTGGGAGGTTAAGTATAATTTGAGTCCCCTGGATGCCACGGGTGATAACGGCCCGAACGGAGACCCGGACAAGGACGGCCATGATAATCTTGACGAGTTCGAACATGATACCGACCCCTTAGACGAGAACGATTTTTATGAGAGATCGGATGCTAAAAAACCCACGGATTACACGGCTTTATATGGCGGACTCGCAACACTGGTCGTAATTATTATCATACTGTTATTGAGCTATATGTTCTTGCGCGGCCGCGGCGAGCTTGGTTCAGATGTGCCCAAGGAGGATAAAACAAAACCGCACGAGGAACCCGCCGAGCAGGTCAAGTTGATAAAACCGCCCGTACGTACGGTGGTGCCGAAAGGCAAGATGGAGATCGTGAAGCTGGAGAAAGGTTTGAAATGCACGGTTTGCCAGACCAACATGAACAAGGGTGAGCATGCCATCAAATGCAGCTGCGGCTTAATACTGCACGATACATGTATCGGTGAAGAGAATAAGTGCCCGCAGTGCGGAAAGGTCATTGATGTAGATAAAGGTAAGATCATTATCACCAAAAAGGAAGTAAAAGCCATATCCAAACCGGTTATACACCGTGAGGTCAAGCGCGATATCGAGGAGCTCGTGCCGCCGGTAAAAGCGTATTTTGCCTATGTTCCAACCATATCCAAGGAGACCGGAATTCACGAATTCTTGAATGGGTATTTCAAGGTGCCACCTAAAATGGGCACCACAAAACTGAACAAGAATATGAAACATGTTGACCTATTCCTGACCAAAGGCGCCGCCAAAAAAATGATGGACCATTGTTATAAGCACGGCCGCAAAAAAGAGGTCATGGGTCTGCTGCTGGGCGAGACGTATAAATACGAAAATAAATTATTTTCTATGGTAAAAGATGTGGCCACATCCGACCTGGACGCCACGGAGGTTAATGTGCGTTTCGACAGTTTTGATAAATTGTTCGAGCAGCTGGATCAGCTAAGTTATGACTACCAGATCATAGGTTGGTACCATTCACACCCCGATTATTCAAGTTTCATGTCCAAAACCGATGTGGACACACAAAAGCGCATGTTCAAACTGGCATACCAACGTGCAATAGTGATCGACCCCATTAGATTTGATATGAAGGCATTTGCTCTTGACCAAAGGACGAAAAATAAGGTGGAAGAGCGTGGGTATGCGATCGTGGATTTTAAGGAGTGAGCAAGGATAGTGAGTCCAGGAGTCAAGAGTCCAGGAGTCAAGAGTCTAGGAGTCAAGAGTCTAAAGAGTCGGGAGTCGGGGCCTTCGACCGGGCCTACGGCCGACCACTACGATTATATGATAAACAGAATCGTTTGGGGAAGGGGGACCATTACTATGGATTATTGTTGAAAAACATTTGGTGAGGGGGGATAGAACGTTATAAGCAGTTATTGGCATGATCTATTTAATGCGGTAATATCGAGATAGAAGACTTGTAGATTATGGGTTGTGGATAAGAATTGAAGAATGAAAATTGAAGAATAGAAAATGTAAAATGAAAGAGTACTTTAAAATCTTCAATATTCAATTTTCAATATCCTCAACATTAGCACTTCACCTATTACCCATTCCCATGCTCAGTAATAATAACTCCCAACGATTGCAAAAAATAATTACTTGCAGTGGTCTCCAAACGATCCCAAGCAATAATTACTTGCAGTGATCCCCCCTCCCCAAGTGTTTGATATTAATAAAACATCAAAACGGTCTCTATTTATTCCCTTTCAAATAGTTTTCCATGATCCGTAATGCACAGTATCGTCCGCACATTGTACATATCTTTTCGCTCACAGGATGTATCTCGCGTGCGCGTTCACCATCCAGTGCAAGATCGAACTGTGCACCCCAGTCCTGTTGTTGTCTATGTTTGGCCAGTACTCGATCGCGGTTATTTGGTCCGTACTTTATCGTATCACCGATATATGCGGCGATCTTGAACGCCATTATGCCCTCACGTACCTGTTCTATGTTTGGCAACCCCAGATGCTCCGCGGGTGTGATATAGCATAGATAATCGGCGCCGGCGCCACTTGCCATTGCACCACCGACCGATGCGGCAATATGGTCGTAACCAACCGCAACATCTATGGGTAACGGCCCCGCAACAAATAACGGCCGGTCATCGGTTGCATCCTTATAATGTTTCACGAATGGGACGATCTCTTGTGCCTGTACATGTCCGCCCATACCCTCAATTATTACCTGAACACCTCGTTTATTTGCGAGCTTGGCGAGTTTAGCATTTAGCTTTATCTCTTCCAATTGTGCCGTATCTTTCATATCGTGTATACAACCACTCCGCATCGTATTACCTAAGGACAATACCGCATCATATTCATACAGATATTCCAGGACCTCACCGAAGTTATCCTTCAACGGGTTCTGCGCTTGATGCTCGATCATCCAGGCCGCGGTCAAGGCGCCACCTTTCGATACCATACCCATGATCCTATCAACTTTACGTAATTTCTCCAACATATTTCGGGAAAACCCGGCATGGAGCACAACAGAACTGATCCCATGTCCAAGTTGTTTTTTTATTGCGGATAATATATCCTCAACATCAACATTTTTAAAGGAACCGCGCTCGGCCACCACCTGATAGATTGGTACCGTGGTAAGTGGTGTACGTGTCACTTTGATTATCTCCTCTCTAATTCTGTCGATCTTGCCCCCCATGGAAAGGTCGGAGATCGTGTCTGCACCGTATTTTTCGGCCACTTGTGCTTTTGCGACCTCAGCTTCAGGATGGATATTATCGGAGGAGGTGCCTATATTTGCGTTAATTTTCGTTGTAAGGCCGGCGCCAATACCTAACGATGGTTTTCCACCACGAGTCATGATGGTGATCTTGCCATTCTGAACCCATTCCATAATATGCTCGGGTTTTTGTTGTTCAAGTTTAGCGATCTCTTTGAATTGAGCTGCTATTTGCCCGGCCTGGGCCTTTTCTAACAACGATTCATCTGCCATAATTATGCTCCAGATCAAGGATCGATCATATCAATTCTTTAAGATCGTGAATGACCACAGTACATTTATGGAGAGCGTGGAACTGATTTATTAGTAATAAATTTTGCCATTATTTCGTTCAAATTACATGATAATAATTAATGAAAAATTATCTATTTGATGCAAATGCAATTTCACTTTGGTTTGATAATTCAATTCCTGAAAAACTCAAACCGTGCCGAGGAAGGCAAAATGGGGGGCGGAATTTTGCCACCGTGGGCACGGGATGGGTAAGGGATAAAAATGGTGGCGGAATCGTTAAATTCACCACACCCGCCCGAAATGGACGTCGTTTCGTGTTGTGCTTGCGGAGCAATCAACAATAACTTAGCGTGGGTGGATCAATTACGCATGAGAAATCAAAATAATTGGGTCAAGTTTAATAATGCCGATGCATATATAGATATTATTAGTTGGTGGAATAAATGACCAATGAGAATTTATTGGATAGAATAACTGTAAATCCAGATGTTATGGTTGGTAAACCAACAATAAGAGGATTAAGGATTACCGTAGAGCAGATCCTTAAGGCATTGGCGAATGGTGTAAAAACACCTGAGCTACTTGAAGATTATCCGGAACTTGAGCCTGAAGACATTCAAGCAGCATTATTATACGCATCTGAATTGGTTAGCGAGGAACAGGTCTACAAGGTAAGTATAGGTGTAGCAGAATGAATCCTACCAAAATCAAATTCATAGTAGACATGGGTGTGAGTAAAAAAGTTGAAGATTGGCTTTCAACAAATGATTATGATATAAAAGCTATACGGGATATTGATCCAAGAATGAAAGATAGAGACATATTGAAACTTGCAGTTACCGAAAAAAGAATGGTCATTTCCATGGATAAAGATTTTGGAGAGCTGGTGTTTAATTCAGGTTTAGATCATTCTGGTGTTCTTTTATTGAGGCTTGAGGATGCCAAATCAGATGAAAAAGTGAAAACTATTCAAGAGATATTGCTAAAATATGAAGATAAATTAAGAAATAATTTTTGCGTTTACCAACAGGGGAGATTACGGATAAGGAAAAATAAGTTTTAAATCATTAGTTATCTTCATATTTTTCCTTCATTCTTAATATGGGATTTATATTCACTTTGAAACTCATCTCGCATTACAATCAATAAATTTTTCCAATTCTTTTCCTCAATTTGTCTTATTGCTAGAAGTACTTTATCATGTATTTTATATCGGTTAGGCTGTCGAAGACGAATTATGAGAATGCCAAAATGATTCGTGTCGCGATATTCTGTAAATCATTTATCTGTGGTTATTAAAAAACGGCGTTCTTTCTGAGTTAAATTCCAAAGGGAGCTATTTTTTATTCCTTCGTTTTTAGTACTTCGAATATCTAAAACATCATGGCCCAAATCACATAAAGCTTGAACTGTCATTAAAGGGATATTTTCGTCGACTAAAATTTTCATAGGTATCAACCGAGTACCTCGATGGGCGTTATCTGTTCTTCGGCTAATGAAGCAGTATATTCTAAACAAGCTAAAATATCTTTCCGGTTGAGAGAGGGATATTCTTTTAACAAATCCTCTATTGTATCACCATTAGCTAACATACGGATTATTTGATAGACAGGGATTCTTGTATCTTTTATACAAGCTTGACCGTGACATATATTTGGATCTATATTTATTCTATTATACATTTCACAATAACTCCTTTTCAATAACTATATAATAAATGTCTCTTCAAATATAAATGTTTTAACATTTACTAGTATTGAAATTCAATCAGGAATAATATATTCCCTCAGCTTCAAATACCTCTGAAATATATCATCAGGAGGTATATTAATATCGATCACAATTACTTCAACCCCAGCCCGAATATATTTCTCATTGGCTTCTTTTAGATATTTAGGTGAGTGTGATGTTTCAAATAATGAACAATTGTATCTTTATCACATATAACTAATACAAATACACATTATAGAATAATTTTTAATAATACAATAATAATCCCCCAATAATACCAATTTCAGAATTATATCTTATTTGCCATTATTTGCCAATTTAGGGAGGAAATTACCGGAGAACTGATAAATGACAGTACAGGAACATGAGATCAAATCCAAGCCAGTAGGTAGTGTACTGGTACTCGGCGGCGGCATAGCGGGCGTACAATCGGCCCTGGACCTAGCCGACAGCGGGTTCAAAGTGTACCTTCTAGACCGCTCAACCAGCATCGGTGGAGTAATGGCACAGTTGGATAAAACTTTCCCTACCAACGATTGTTCCATGTGTATATTATCGCCCAAATTAGTTGAAGCCGGTCGACACCACAATATTGAATTATTGATGAATTCCGAGATCAAAGAAGTATCGGGTAGTGCCGGTGATTTTCAAGTAGAGATCTTGAAGCATCCACGATTTGTCAGGGAAGATAGATGCACCGGCTGTGGTGAATGTGCGGCAAATTGCTTGGTGCGATACGAATCTCAGATACCTGAAACGGAAAGTGTTCGTGAGCAGATACAAGGATCTGAATTGCAGAAACTCGATTCAATACTGAAAAAACATGAAGGTGACCCGGGAGCGTTAATACCTGTTTTGCAGGATATTAACGATGAATTTAATTATTTACCCGAAGACGCACTCAGATATGTAGCGGAAATATTGAATGTGCCGTTGAGTCAAGTATATAACGTTGTAACTTTTTACACCACATTCTCATTAACACCTCGAGGCGAGCATGTGATCAAAGTATGTCAAGGTACGGCGTGCCATGTCCGAGGTGGCGCCAGGGTTCTGAGCGAGATCGAAAGAAATTTGGGCATAGACGCCGGGGAAACAACAGAAGATCAAAAATTCACATTGGAAACCGTGAATTGTCTTGGAGCTTGTGCTCTTGGACCTGTGGTGGTAATTGACAAAGAATATTATCCGACTACACCGGCCAAAATAGAAAAACTTCTTAACAAATATAAAAAATCTGATGAGGGTGAGGAAACGTGATGAAGCTAAATACCTTTGCAGATCTGGAAAAACTAAGAACAGAAATAGTTGCCGAAAAAGATCCGAATAAGTCAGGTATAGTTATATGTGGAGGTACCGGTTGTCATGCCTTTGGTTCTGCAAAAATAGCTGATTTGATCCAAGAGGAACTCAAGAAACAAAATTTAGAAACCAAAGTGGATGTACTTATTACCGGTTGTCATGGTTTCTGTGAACAAGGGCCAATTGCAATTATTCGTCCGCAAAACATATTCTATCATGGTATTAAACCCGAAGACATACCCGAGATCATTAATGATACAATTATCAAGGGTATTGTTATTGATCGCCTACTTTATGTTGATCCCACTACCGATAAGAAGATAGTGTACGAGCACGAGATCCCTTTCTATAAGAATCAAAGACGAATAATTTTTGGTAATAACCGAATGATCGATCCCAGAAGCATTGAGGATTACATTGGCATTGATGGCTATGCTGCGTTGTCTAAAGTACTATCAAATATGAAACCCGATGAGATAATTGATATTATTATACGATCTGACTTACGTGGTCGCGGCGGTGCGGGGTTCCCCACAGGCTGGAAATGGGACTCATGTAGAAAGGCCAAAGGTGACATTAAGTATGTAATATGCAATGCGGATGAAGGCGACCCGGGCGCTTATGCTAATCGGAGTCTGCTTGAAGGCAATCCACATAGTGTACTTGAAGGTATGATCATTGGTGCGTACGCCATTGGTGCCAACGAAGGTTACATTTATGTTCGTACCGAGTATCCTCTCGCTGTGGAATTATTTGAGGTTGCGATAAAGAAAGCCGAAGAATACGGGTTATTAGGTAAGAATATATTAGGTTCGGACTTTGATTTTAACGTTAAAATTGCCAGGGGTGGCGGTGCATTTGTTTGCGGTGAGTCAACGGCGCTCATGGCGTCTATCGAAGGCAAACCAGGTGAACCTCGGGCAAAACATATACATACTACGGAAAGTGGTTTGTGGGATAAACCAACCAATTTAAACAATGTGGAGACCTGGGCGAACGTGCCGCTCATTATCATGAAAGGCGTAGACTGGTACAAAACCATAGGCACGGAAAAAAGCAAAGGTACCAAAATATTCTCGTTGGTCGGAAAGATAAATAATACCGGTTTGGTAGAAGTCCCAATGGGTACGACTTTGCGTGAGATCATTTTCGAAATTGGGGGTGGAATACCAAATGGTAAGAAACTAAAAGCAATCCAGATAGGCGGTCCGTCGGGCGGTTGCATTCCCGATAATTTGATACATCTTCCAGTTGATTTTGACAGCTTAACCGAAGCCGGTGCAATGATGGGCTCGGGCGGCATGATCGTCATGGATGAAAACACATGCATGGTCGATGTCGCTAAATATTTTATTAATTTCCTAAAAGATGAATCTTGCGGCAAGTGTGTACCGTGCCGAAACGGTCTAATAGAGATGCATAATAGGTTAACAGATATATGTGAGGGGAAAGGAAAAGAGGGCGATATCGAATTTCTCGAAGAGTTAGCTTGGTGGACCAACAATGCGTCTTTATGCCAGCTTGGTGCGACCGCATCAAATCCGGTATTAACCACGCTGCGATATTATAGAGATGAATATATAGCACACATCGAACATAAAAAATGTCCTGCCGGCGTTTGTAAGGCATTAATTCAGTATTCAATAGACCCTGAGAAGTGTACGGGCTGCGGATTATGTCGCAAACGGTGTCCGCAAGATGCAGTCATCGGTGAGAAAAAGGAACCGCACACGATTGATCCGGATAAATGCATCAAATGCGGAGTATGTTTCGATTCATGTAAATTCGATGCGGTGAAGGTGGTATGAACAGAGGTATCTAATATGGTAAAATTTACGATCAATGGTCTCGAAATTGAAGCTGAAAAAGGTCAGACATTATTAGATGTTGCAACTCAACATGGGATCAGGATCCCTACATTATGTTATCATATTGCACTTTCGGGATACAGTGCGTGCCGATTGTGTATGGTCGAAGTGACAAAAAGAGGTCGTAAAAAGTTCAGTGCGTCATGTACATACCCTGTGGAAGAAGGAATAGAAGTTAAAACAGATTCCGAGGATGTTATTAAGATCCGTAAATTAATAATGGAGTCATTATTGGCACAGGCTCCGAATTCAGAAGAAATTAAGGATCTGGCGAGAGAACTTGGCGTTGAGAATACGAGGTTTGGACTTAATGAAGATCTGGAGAATAAATGTATTCTATGTGGCTTATGTGTACGAGTTTGTCGTGAACGGATGAATGTCAGTGCAATTGGTTTTGCTGGTCGTGGTGCAAATCGTAAAATTGCCACACCTTTTGACAAGTTATCTGATGTGTGTATAACATGTGGTGCATGTTCACAAGTATGCCCTACCGATGCAATTATTTTAGAAGATATCTCTAAAAATAAGCCGATACCCATTTCCAACGAGTTCGATATGGGTCTGACGTCACGCTCTTCGATTTATGTACCATTCCCGCAGGCGGTGCCGTTGATCTATGCCATCGACAAAGATCGTTGTAGATACCTGCAGAGTGGTAATTGCGGCGTATGCGCAGAAACCTGCAAAGCCGAGGCAATAGATTATGAACAGGTGCCGCAGATCTCAAAATTGAATGTCGGTGCAATAATCGCCGCCCCGGGCTTTGAGGCCATGGACCCATCGGTATTGACCGAACTCGGGTACGGTAATTATACCAATGTGGTCACAGCCATGGAGTTCGAACGCTTTTTAAGTGCAACTGGCCCTACAAAAGGTAAAGTGCTTCGCCCCTCAGATCAACAACCACCAACTCGACTCGCATTCATTCAGTGCGTTGGTTCCAGAAATGCCAAACTTGGCAATGAGTTTTGTTCTGCCGTGTGCTGCATGTACGCCATAAAAGAGGCAATTATTGCAAAGGAGCATTTAGATAAATTGGAGATAACTATCTTTTTCATGGATATTCGGGCATTTGGGAAAGAATTTGAAGATTATTATAATCGGGCCCAGGATGTACATGACATAGAGTTCATTCGCTCGCGTGTGGCATCGATCACCGAGGAGGCGCAAACTAGGAACGTAATGCTCCGGTTTGCCGCGGAAGACGGTGAGGTTGCCGACCGAGAGTTCGATATGGTAGTACTCTCTATTGGTTTGCAGGCGCCGAAGATGGCGAAGGAATTAAGCCAAATACTCGATATCGATCTTGAAGAGCACAACTTCTGCAAGACCAGTTCTTTTACACCATTAGAAACCTCAAAATCCGGCATATTTGTCTCAGGCGCATTTTCGGGACCTAAAGATATACCGGATAGTGTTGCCCAGGCTAGCGGTGCGGCTGCATTAGCAGCATCGATCATCAGCAGTGCACGTGGTGAGCTTGTGGAACCAAAGGTCTTCCCAACCGAACAAGATGTACGCTGGAAAAGACCCAGGATCGGTGTGTTCGTCTGCCATTGTGGAATTAACATCGGCGGTGTGGTGGATGTGCCGGCCACGGTTGAATTTTCAAAGAGGTTACCCGGGGTTGTATATGCTGAAGATAACCTTTACACATGCTCACAGGATTCGCAAGAGCGCATCAAAAACCTTATCGAGGAGCACGATCTGAATCGTGTTGTAATTGCATCATGTACTCCGAGAACCCATGAACCATTATTCCAGAACACGATCCGCGATGCGGGGTTAAATCCGTACTTGTTCGAGATGGCCAATATCAGAGATCAGTGTTCATGGGTACACATGCATGACCCCAAAGCGGCAACAGAAAAGGCAAAAGATCTTGTACATATGGCCGTAGAGAAAGCGTACATGTTGGAGCCATTGAAGAAGATGCCCTTAAAGGTCAATAAATCTGCCCTGGTAATAGGCGGCGGTGTCAGCGGCTTGACCGCTGCACATGAACTGGGCAAACAAGGCTTTACAACGCACCTGGTAGAACGTAACACAGAATTAGGCGGCAACCTACGCAATATATATTCATTGCTTGACGACAACGAACCACAGATAAAACTCAATAAATTGATCGAATCGGTAAGTACAAATGATAAAATTCAGATACACACTGGTGCGAAGATCCTTGACATAAACGGCTATGTGGGTAATTTCAAAACCAGGCTGGAATTATGTGAAACTGATGTAGAGGAGGCTGGTTCACAAGGTTCACCCATGGAGATCGAACATGGTGTGGTGGTTGTGGCCACGGGCGGTGTGGAATACCAACCAGAAGAATTCTTGTATTCCAAAGATCCAAAGATCATCACGCAATCCGAGCTTGAGAACCTTTTCAGGTTACCCGATGAAGAAGTGGAGAAAAAGATCGGTAAGAAAATAGACGATCTGAATAATATTGTTATGATCCAGTGTGTTGGTTCGAGAAACGAGACCAGAACTTATTGCTCGCGCATCTGCTGTTCGGTGGCAATTAAAAATGCATTGCATATCAAGGATATTAATCCAAATGTAAATATTCAAATTCTTTACAGAGATATTCGCACCTATGGTCTACGGGAAAAATATTATTACCAGGCAGGCGAGAAGGGTGTGAAATTCACCAGATTCGATGCCGAGCAGCCGCCAAGTGTGGATCTGGACTCGCGAGGCAATCTTAAGGTTCAAACATATGACCATGTCCTCGGTTCAAACATAGAACTAAAACCAGATCTTTTGGTACTAAGTACGGCAATATTACCACAACAAGATAACGACGATCTGGCAAAGATGTTGAAAGTACCGTTAAGCAAAGACGGATTCTTTCTTGAAGCACACATGAAACTACGTCCCGTGGATTTTGCCACCGACGGTGTATTTCTATGCGGCCTTGCACACAGCAGTAAGTTCGTTGATGAATGTATTTCACAAGCAGCCGCTACTGCCGCACGTGCGGCAACTGTTCTATCTAAAGATGTTCTTGAATCCGAAGGGATCATATCATTCGTTAATGAAGATAAATGTCGTGGCTGCGGGTTATGTGTGGAAGCATGTCCGTATAATGCAATCGAACTTAAAGATGTTAACCAATTTGGCAATACGGTTCAGGTTGCAAGTGTAAACGATATCTTGTGCAAGGGCTGTGGTACTTGTGTGGCCGGTTGCCTATCAGGTGCAATTCAACAGCATAGGTTCGAGGATAGACAGATCATGGCCATGATAGAATCATATTTAGCACCCATGGAGGAAGAACCCGAGGTTGGATCTGAATAAAATGAAAAGAGCAGATATTAATGATGAAAAATATCAAGAGGTTGCAAAATTAATCGCCAAAAAGAAGTATAGCCAGGCACGTAGATATGCCAAAAAGATCGCAGGGACCGATGCTAGATTGCTTTGCGAAGTTGGCATGATCTTTACAAGACTGGGACAAATAATAAGTGCAGGATCTATGTTCAAGGATGCTCTGGAAATTGATAATAAAGATTCAGTGATACATTATACATATGGTATTTACCTTAAAAGTATAAAAAAACTCAAGGAGGCAGAATCCGAACTAAAACAGGCAGTAAAATATAACCCGAACGAACCAAACTACCATAGCATGTTGGGTAATATCTTATTAGAGCGAGATAAAATAGATGCCGCTGAAGAAGAGTTCCTATTTGCGCTCGACCTGGAGCGGAAAAATCTGCTTGGCTGGACCGGCCTGGCAAGTGTAGCCATGAAACGAAGGCAATATGAAGACGCCGAGAAGATATATAAAAAGCTCATTAAACTGGATAAGAAATACCCACTACCATATGCAAGTCTTGCACTGTTATATAAACAACAAAGCCGGGATAAAGATTTAAAAAAGATAATAAAATTAGCAGAAAAGGTTAAATTACAGATCAAATTTAAAAAAAATGAAACCGATGATTAATAAAACTATTTAATAAATTATGAGATGGATAACAATGGCTGAAGATAACCATATAAATGATAACAAGACCGAGGAAAAGAATAGATTCGAACCGCGCATAGTTGCGTTTTTATGTAACTGGTGCAGTTATGCCGGTGCAGACCTGGCAGGTACTTCGAGAATTCAATATCCACCCAATATCAGAATAATTCGAGTGATGTGTTCGGGTCGTGTGAACCCGCTGTTCATTGCAAAATGTTTTGCCGAGGGCGCGGATGGAGTGTTGGTCTCGGGTTGTCATCCCGGTGAATGCCATTACATGGAGGGCAATTATATCGCGCGGAGGCGTTTTATGATCATGAATGTTTTATTGGAATACCTCGGCATCGAAGCTGGCAGATTCCAAATGAGTTGGGTTTCAGCATCTGAAGGTGGTAAATTCTCCGAGGTAGTGACAAAGGTCGTAGAAGATGTACGTGCATTGGGCCCAATCAAGAAATTCAACCGTGGAATGGATATTGAAAGTCTTGGCATTACACGACCAACTATCTCTACAGGACATAAGAAGGTGCATGGACCCGGGACTACTGATGAGGATGTGATGTAAAATGGCGGACAAAGATACAGGCACAGATCCAGCACAGAATGCAGGCGCCCAGGATTATCAAGCAATAACATTAAAACTACGTGATGAGGTCAAAAAGCTGCTTCAAAACAAAGATATGAAATATGTTATTGGCTGGACCGCTGGTAGTTATGGCCTTAGAATATCTCCGGTATTTATTGAAGACCCGAAAGATCTTGATAAGCTCGTTTGGTCACCATTTTGCATTAATAGTCTGGCGGTCTATCCCACACTGGAAGAAAAACTGCCGCTTCCAAGGGGCACACCGGAAGATACACGCAGGATCGGGATAGTGGTTAAGGGCTGCGACTCGCGTGGTTTGGTTCAGATACTATCGGAGAAAGGATTTCCACGTGAGCATGTAGTGATCTTGGGAATACCGTGCACTGGCCAAATCGACCCTGATAAATTTCTGCCGTTATTGGTAGATAAAGGTGTGGCGAAAAACATCAAAATGACAGACATCGATGTTACAGATCAAAATGATAAATTTAAGTTCAAGATCAACAATATAGAATTTGAATCGGCCAAAGCCGAAGTGATATACGATAAATGCCTGACATGCAAATACCCAAACCCGATACTATTCGACATCCAACTGGCACCACAAGTGGAGCCACGCGCTAAAGCGGGCGAAGGCTATGAAAAGGTCGCCGAACTTAGTTCGATGACAGATGATGAACGCTGGGCGTATTGGGCCGAAAAGTTCGAGCGTTGTATCAGATGTTATGCATGTCGAGATATCTGCCCAGTCTGTTACTGCAAGGAATGCTTGACCGAAAAATGGGAACCTGATTGGATCAACAAGTCCAAAAACCTAACAGAAAACACCATGTTCCATATTACAAGAGCATTGCATCTTGCCGGCCGATGCATCGACTGTCATGAATGCGAGCGCACATGTCCAGTGGGCATCCCTCTATTGGAGATTTACAAAAGGATCGAGAAAGAAATTATCGACCAGTTCGATTATGAACCCGGTCTTGAATCCGAGGCTAAACCGGTTTTTAGTACATTTAACCCGGACGATCCCGGGCAGTTCATATTATAATTAAATTAACAAAAAGGTGTAGACGAAATATGACCGAACCAAAAGATGTCAAATTACTGGCAAAGGATAGGTTAAAGACCTGGCTTGGGAAATTGCAAAATTATCGTATATTTGCACCGGTACAGCATGAGAATTACTCGGAATTTGCCGAAATACAAGATATATCAACCATATCAGAAATATTCTTGGACCTGTTTAACACCACAATTTCTCCAAAGGATTTCATCCTACCGCAAACAGAATGCATGTTTGGATTTAATACAAATAAAAAATCACCGGAGATCATGACCTGCCGTAATGATGATGAGGCCACACCCAACCGGCTGGTTCTGGGTATCAGGCCGTGCGATTCCCTTGCCATCGCGGCACTTGATTGCACATTCGATACCGAGTTTAAAGATACATATTACCTGTCTAACCGCAATAGAACGGTTTTGATCGGACTTGCATGCCAAGAACCGGATGAAAATTGTTTTTGCACATCGGTTGGTTCTGACCCGCATGACGGCTCGGCATTGGACATTATGCTGGTGGATCTTGGAGATTCATACTTATTTAAGATCTATACTGAAAAAGGTCAACAACTTATCGATGCAAATAAAGATAACAGCTTATTCGAAATGCCCAGTGACGATGACCTGAAAACGGGAGATGATCTATCCAAAGATGCGCGTGCCAAAATAACCCGTAAAATGGCAACTGCGGGTAAACCCGAGAAATTAAGTGGATTGTTTGAATCCGGATACTGGGATGCGATATCCAAAAAATGTTTGGGCTGCGGTATATGCACTTATCTATGCCCGACGTGTTATTGTTTCGATATCACCGATGAAAAATGGGGCACGAAAGGCGAGCGTGTACGCACCTGGGACTCATGCATGTACCCTGAATACACTGCACATGCTTCCGGATATAACCCACGACCTGCACGAATGAACCGAATGAGAAACCGCGTATACCACAAATTCAAATATTACCCGGACCTGCATGATAAGTTCGGATGCGTTGGGTGCGGCAGGTGTATCAGTTATTGTCCGGTTAATGTTGATATTATAGATATTATAAATGGAATAGATGAGGTAAATGAATAACGGTATGTGTTGAATATTATAGAGAAAATAATATAGTGAGATAGGTGAAGAATAATGGCCACTGGGAACGAAAAAGAACAAATAGATAATCCATATAAACCTCACTTGGCAAAAGTTTTGGAGATCCGCGAGGAGGTACCGGGTGAACGTGCAGTTAAGACCTTTAAGGTTGAATTTCTCGATGATAATGTCAAGAGCGAATTCATCCAGCGCCCGGGCCAATGCGCAATGCTGGGGTTACTGGGACGCGGTGAGAGCTTTATTTCCATCTCTTCTCCATCCACCTGGAAAGGTATTCTTGAATTCAGTGTACTCCAATATGTAACCGGGCGGGTAACTCCTGAGCTGCATAAACTTGAAGAAGGCGACATCGTCACGGTCCGCGGACCGTATGGCAACGGATTCCCGGTAGATGATTGGAAGGGTAAAGATCTGATCTTCATTGGCGGTGGGATCGGCCAGGCACCGCTGCGATCGGTATATATGTATGTGCTCGACCCTTCCAAACGCGGCGATTACGGTCAGGTGGATATAATCTATGGCGCCCGGACCTCAAAGGATCTGGTGTTCAGAAAAGAGTTGGAAGAGCTGGAGCAGCGTGATGATGTGAATGTCCATCTCTCCATCGATGTTGAAGAGGACGACTGGACTCGGTTCGTTGGGTTCGTACCCACTAATGTTGAAGAGGTTGCACCAAGCCCGGAGAACGCGATCGCCCTGACATGCGGACCGCCGATCATGATCAAGTTCGTGGTGCAGAATTTAAAGAAGTTAGGGTTCAGCCCCGAACAGATATATACAACACTCGAAAATCGGATGAAGTGCGGGATAGGTAAATGTGGTAGGTGTAATATCGGCGATGTTTATGTATGCAAGGATGGGCCGGTGTTCACCTTTGCAGAAATACAAAATATGCCGAATGAGTTCTGATCGTAATGGGGTAGTAGCCATGATGAGTTATTGATTGACAGTAGCCGTGATTCATTGTTGATTGATAGAAGCCGTGATGGGTTGTTGATTGACCCAAGTCTGACACTTAGCTCCGCTAATACATTCGAATAAATGATTTGACAGGTAGCTCAAAACGGGGTGAAATCACCCCGACTTATCAAGAAAAACC
>JAEHCK010000184.1 GCA_020696345.1 Thermoplasmata archaeon
CAGATGAAGCGTTACATCATAGACAAAAAATAGCACAGGTTTATATGGAAGCTTTCCTTGGAAAAATAAAATATGTTGCTGGAGGAAGTTATTGGCTTTTTGCTATAATGTTAAAAGATAGAGACAGTAAACTTGATAAAATTAAAGAAGCAGGTGTCGGTGTTGACCTTGTGCATTTGAGAAATGATATATTTACACCTTTTGGAAGTAAACGGCTTGATTTGCCGAATATGAACTTAATAGAAAGTGAATATTTGTATATTCCGATCCATAGTAAAATGGGCCTGGCAGATGCAAGATATGTGGCTAAGGTTATTTTGGAAAATATATGAAAAAAGGAATAATTTATAAGTGTACTAATAAAATAAATAATAAAATTTATATAGGACAAACAAGTAGAACTGTAAATGAACGTAAAGATGAACATTTAAATGAATCGTTTAAAAAGCTGTCAAAAACACATTTTCATAGAGCTTTAAGAAAATATGGTATTGAAAACTTCATTTGGAAAAAATTAGAAAATGTTATGATTGAAAATTTAAATGAAAAGGAAGAATATTATATTAAAAAATATGATTCTTTAAAAAATGGTTATAATATGACAATCAACGGATATAATCTAAGGGGTTTCTGTCATTCTGATAAAACTAAAAAGAAAATGAGTGAAAAAACAAAGGGTAAAAATAATCCTATGTATGGTACAAAAAGACCGGATTTTTCAGAATATAATAGAACAAGAATTAATCCAAGATTGGGTATTAAATTATCAAAAAAACAAAAAGAACATTTAGCATATATAAAATCAACAACATTATATTTTATGAAAACACCAATAGAAACTGAAGCAGATTTTTGGTTATTTAATTTAAAAAAATTTGCAAGAGTTAGAAATTTAAATCAAAGTTCTTTAAATACTGTTGCTCGTGGTATATTTTCTCAACATAAAGGGTATAAGGTAATAAAAATATGAAAAAGGCAAGAATAATTTGCGTTGCAAATGGACTTGTATTCCAAGAGTTGATGGAATCGATTGCATATTCTTTAGATGAAATTTCATTAAAGAATACAGGTAAAAAATACGGTAAAATAATTATCCAGGATGATACAAAAGTAAATGTAAATGAACCATTTGATTTAAATTTTATTATTCGGGCTTTCAGGCCTTATGGTGTAGGTCGATTAGCCGGGGGCAAAAGGATTTTAGTGCAACCCGAAGAATGTTGGAATGACCGGGAAAAGGGTTTTTATCGTCATGCGTTGACAGTTGGTTGTGATAGGGTTTTGGAAATGTATGATGAAAATGTTAAGTTAAAATTCGGCTATCCGGATGTAATTAAATATTGTCCTGTTGGTTATTCGCCTGTTTGGGAAAAGAATCTGCCGGAGGTTGAAGAGGATATAGATGTGCTTTTTCATGGAAGTTTAACACCAAGGAGAAAGGAGTTCGCAAGAGCATTGGGAACCGCAGGTTTTAATTGTGTTTTTTCTGATAAATTATATGGTTTAGAACGTGAAAAAAAGATCATGAGGTCAAAAGTGGTGTTGAATATTAAAGCACATCCTAAATGGTCCTACGGGCCCTTACATTGCCTTCCCACTCAATGTCAGAAAAAATTTATATTGGCAGAAAAAGCAGATGGTGGATATGGTCCATTCATACCAGGTAGACATTTATCAGAATACAATGGTATTGATGATTGTCTGGCAAAAGTTGATTATTGGATAAGCCATGAAAAAGAACGCAAGGAATTTTCAATCCGAGCGTATAATTTAATGGTAAAAGAATGTGATTTTACTAAAATATTTGAAGGTGTTATGGGAGATTATATATGAATAAAAATTTAGAAGTGCTAATAACAGGTTCATCACGTCCGCAGTTGTTTCCGCATTTTTATGAAAGTTTTAAGAAAATGTGTATTATAAGAGAACAGCCGAAAGTTACAATGCATGAAGATTTTGTATTTCCTGCGCAAAGTGAGAAACTTGTTAAAATTGTATTAGGAAAATATCCAGAGATTATATTAGACACAGATAAGCCGGCCAGAGGATTGGGGTGGACATTAGACCATTATTTATTTAATAGAATAAAAACAAAATATATGTTGTATCTTCAGGAAGATTGGCTTTTTGAACGGCCAATTGATATTGATAAACTTGTTTGGATAATGGATAAAAATGTGGATATTAATTTAATATTTTTTAATAAAATACGGAATAATGGTAGTATAAACAGACAAGTACAAGAGCAAGTTGATTATAATGGTGAAAAATTTTGTGTTTATCATGCATGGACGATGTTGCCGGGCATCCAGCGTGTTGATTTTGTAAAGAAACATTGGCCAAGAGGCGTTTCTTTTAAACCTGAAGCAGCATTTACTCAAGGATTCGGCGCACATAATAAAAGAACACCGGTGGATTATTGCCGGAAAAATATTGGTGCATATATTATGGGTAAAACAGGTGAACATAGATATATAAGACATATGGGAAATGATTGGAGAATGGCAGCATGGCAGCTTGAAAACGCTTCAGATTACGGTGGTCCGGGTAATACTCTGGTCCCCGGCGGAAATCATAATTCAAAAACAATGGATTTAGATTATATGGCACCTTGGGTGGATTATCCGAAAATGCCGACGCAAAGAGGTGATTTAGCAAATAAGAAGTAATTTGGGGGTTATATGAAAAGACCAAATAGAAGTCCTATTGAGATACCAGAATTAGTAAAAAAATATTTATATGGTAAAACTTTTTGTGAAATTGGTTGTTGTGAGGGTGATTTATTGGAACAATTTGCGAAATATGCTGATAAAGCAATAGGTATTGAAATTTCCCGATCATATAAAGACAAGTTGTTATTACTTGAAAAAAAATATAAAAATATTGAAATTATTATGGGTAATTTTTTTGATATTGAAATACCAATTTGTGACGTTTATTATTTTTGGATTATGCCAGAATATGATGCAGAGTTAATTAAGATATTACCAAATACATTAATAATTCACAAAGCATTATTTAATAAGCCATGGTTAGAAAATGAATTTAATAAATATGAGCATAGAAAAATAGAATATATTAATTTTGTTTCGGATGAAGAACCAAATTGGCCGAGACCAAAAGATAATATAACAAAAAACACTCCGCTTGTTATTGGAATCTTACACAAGGAAGAGGAAAATTATGGGCAGTAAAAAAGTAGCTATTTTGGAAAATCAAAAATACGCCGCTTGTTATTGGAATCTTACACAAATGAATAATAGAATAAAAGACACAGGAATACAAAGAGAATTTGACCCATTACAATATCCTGAAAAATTAGAATGTGCGGATGTTGTAATGAATTTAACATTATTTTTACAATCAGATTCATTAAGGGTTTCGCCTAAAGGTGTCCGAACAAAACAAAACTGGCAAAAGGATTTGGCTGACCTTAAAAAAAATATTGATGTTTATTCAAATTTGAGTCCTTCCGTTGACCCGAATTTTGTTATGGAATTAATTATATCTGTTAATGGATTTATAACAGATAAAGAGCCTATTGTGTATTTGAAATCAATTGATAATACATTTATTAATAATAACAGAATACACATAACAGTTTTTCAGAGGCCAAATGTAGGTTGGCAGTGGGGTGCATTACAGGATATTTGGCAAAAATGGAAAAATACAATTGTTTGTCCTTTTTGGATGACACAGGAAAGTGATTGTTATTTTAAAAAGGAAAACTGGTTTGATTATTTAAAGGAAATGTATAATAAGTCAAATGGAAAAATTTGTTTTATTTCAGGTAAGGAACGTACATTTAGATTTGGCAATCCATATGATTTTAAAGGCCCTTTAAATGATATGACTTGGCGTGATAAATATAATAAACCATTAAAAAGTATTACAGAAGAAAATTTAAAACATGTTGATCCATTATATTACTTTATATCAAATGATTTTTTAATTGATCTTGACAAAACATTTGGTTGTTTTACTTATGCTCTTGATTGTAATTATCAAATTGATGCTATTATTTCTGGTGAAATAGGATTTTGTCAAAAGGCGAAAGTATTGGGATATAAATGGTTAACATGTAAAGATGTTGTTTATGGTTGGGATGGCGACAAAAAATGAAGTGTTGTAAAGTTATAGGCACGTATTTTAGTAATAACAGAATTGACAGACCGTATCATCGGCCGGATCACGAAGATGTTTGTTGGTCAACACATATTCAATTCGGTGTTGGCCCTCACGGTGTTCTGGCAATGCTAAAAGATATTGTTTCGCTTGAGAAAAACACAGACGCCGGTGTTGATATGGACACCATAATTGTAAACAGTGATAATGGTTTTTTAGAGGGTAATAAATATTTAAATAATTTACAAAATCTGAAGACAAAAAATGGTAAAATTATAGTTGTTGAAAGGGAAAATATTGGTGGTCAATTTGGCGGTTATAATGTCGTTTATCAAAAATTTAAAAATGATTATGATTTTTGGCTGTTCACAGAAGATGACATAATTATAACAGGATATGAATATTATAAAAAACTTATTGCTCAGTTGGGCTCCAGAAAAAATAATACAGCATATGCTTTAATCGGTGTTGTTGATAGGCCTGATTTTCCACGTCATGCGTGTAGTGCTTGTATGTTAATCTACAAAACGATTTTAAAAAAGGTTGACCATATTCCATACCCTATTGAAAATGATATTGTAACACGAATACACGAAGGTGAAATTGCATTTTCAACGGCAATTTATAATGCTGGTTTCCAGTTGGTTTATGAAGGTCCGGGAATTTATTTGGTGACCAAAGAATGGCCATTTAAAGTTGATTATTGTTTACCTTATAGACAATTGATAGATGAAAACGGATCAGTTAATAATTTCTTGAAAACTGATTTTATGTGTAGAGGTGATTAGATGATTGATATATTAATAACTGGTTCATCCCGACCCCAGCTATATCCGTATTTTTGGGAATCATTCAATAAAATGATTTTTATTCGTGATAAAAAAAGGATTATAATTCATGAGGATTTTGTTTTTCCAGGAGAGTCAATAAAAGTTATAAACTGGCTTTACAAAAATATACCAGAAGCAAGTGTTACAATTGATGATCCTGCAATAGGCCTTGGATATTCACTTGATACTATAATAAGAAAACAATTGACTTCAAAATATACGTTTTATACGCAGGAAGATTGGGAATTTGAACAGCCAGTAGATTTGGATAAATTAATGTGGGTCATGGATAAAAATCCAGAAATTAATTTAATTTTTCTTAATAAAATAAGAAATCTTAAAATGCTGAATGATGCACCGCAGCCTGAATTTATGTTTTCCGGAGTTAAAATGTGTTTGTATCATTCATGGACATTTTTGCCTGGTTTATGGCGAACTGATTTTGTAAAAAAACATTGGAGAGTTAGACAGAATAGACCGGAGGGCTATTTTACAAATGTATTTGGTACACATGAGCAAAGGATGTCAGTTGATTATTGTAAAGAAAAAATAGGCGCATATATGTTAGGTAGATCAATGGATTATAGATATGCCCGTCATATAGGAAATGATTGGAGAATGGCGACCTGGCGTTTAGAAAACGGAAAACCCGGCGGCGTCCATGATGAAAACCGAATGGATTTACCATTTATGGCGCCATGGATAAAATATAAAGAACGACCTGTTAGAAAACAAGGTAATGTTGTTGGTTTATTAAATGAAGAACCTAAGGAGTTACAAAAATATGTCAAAGAAAACACATTTAATGGAAAATGATGAGACTTATAGAAAAGTTGCTGAGATGTCTGCATCTGAAGAACGAAAATTAATCAAGACTGAAAAACCAAAACTTAAAGTATTAATAGTTCCTGATGTTGCTGGTTGGATATTGGAAACATTTGCAGATAATATTATTAAAGTATTAAAAGATAAGTATGATTTCACAAAAATTATTGCTGAGGATGGCCCGAAGTCAAAATATTTAGACTATTTAAGTAACCATGAGAGTGAATTTGATATAATTTATATATTGTTACCTGGATATCTTCCAAATAAAATTAATGATAAGTATTTAACAACTTTTCATGGTGGCCCAGGTGTGGAAGGACAAGCTGATCAGATTGATAGACAAGATATGAATGATATGGGGATTTCATTTGTTAGTTATCAAGTGAAGGATAGAGTTATTAATGAAAAATGGCATAGTAATAGACGTTTTAATGCCCCGTTGACACTCGGCGGAACCATAGATTATGTTAAATTATGTAAAGAACAAAATTTAATAAGAAAACAAATTACAAAATTAAAAGTAGAGCCCCTTGCTGTTCCGAGAATTGCTGTTAATTTACACATTGAAAAAAGGGGCTTTGATTTGACAAATTTACAGTTTACGGCGTGCGGTGTTAATCCGAGTGAATATAAAAGAACACAGGACATGAATCAAAGTAAATTAATTTGTGGTTATGCTGGTTGGTTAAGATATATAAAAGGTGGCCAGGCAGATCATAGACGCACAGATTGGATTATTCAGGCCCAGAATAAATTTAATTTTGATTTGGAATTAGCCGCAGGTTTAGAAAAATATGTTGGTAAAGAAGTTGAAAATTATAGAAGGGGTTTAAAATTAAATAGAGTTTTTAAAATTAATGTTAATTGTTATGATAAAAATGAAATGTCTGATTTTTATAGTAAAATTAATTGTTATTTAGTCCCTGATTTACGAGCTGGAGGCCCGATGCCTGTTTTAGAGGCCGGACTTTTAGAAGTTCCGCCGGTGACAACAGATTGTGGTTTATGTGGTGATATTATAACACACATGGAAAACGGTTATTTGGTTAGTTCACAGAAGGAATTTGAAAACGGTATAGCTTTTATGCGTGATAATCCAGAAGAACGCATCCGAATGGGCAAAAATCTGAGAAAATATATTTTAGAAAATAGAACATGGGAAAAGGTCGCAGGTCACTGGGAAAATTTTTTCAATAGTGTAGAAAAAAAATTCATAGATAAACATATGAGGTAAAATGCAAAAATGGAAACAAAGTCCTGGTTTATATGGTTGTGAACGTAATATTGTCGGTTCACAAAGTAAAAAGATAATGGACTATGAAAATGTGTATAAAAAGGAATTCCTTGAATCCGATCCTGTCAGGGATTGGGAGTCA
>JAEHCK010000096.1 GCA_020696345.1 Thermoplasmata archaeon
GACGAATCCATAAATTATACACAGGTCATACGAATCGAAAGCGCAAGAAAGAAGGTCATCGGAAAGCCGTATGGGGGAGAACCACATGTACGGTTTGATGAGGGGGTGGTGGACGTAAGCCCACTGCCCTACTCTACCCTAATCCACCATTCTCAATCCATAATTCATTAATTGTTCAACTAACAAAGTAGTGCTAATCACCAAGTTTTAATATAATAGCTCTCCCATTATATTCCCGGTGATCCGATGATCAAATTTACCAAACCCAGCATGAAACCATCATCTGCGGATGCTTCGACAACTACAACAACTTCAAGTGCCAAAATAACCACGGCAAAGGCGCTGCTTGAAAAAGGGCATAAGTTCAAGCTACCGTTGGAAGAACTACATGGATCGATCCTGAAACGTTTAAAGATATTACGCGAGGATGGGTTGGATGAAGGGCAGGTGCTCCAGGCACTGTTTCCCAATACGATCTTGGATTTTGAGACACTCGAGATCGTTGTGTCCACATTGTTGGCGGGCAATCACATGGTTCTATTTGGGCCACCAGGGTCGGGGAAGACAAACCTGGCAAAGGACATTTGGAAACTGTTCCCCAGACAGATCTGGGCAGTACGCGGCTGTCCGGTACAGGATCATCCGTACAGCCTGGTGGATGAAAGATATTTTCGATCATTACCTCCATGCCCGCAATGTAAGCTGAAATATGGTAATATTACAGATATTAGCGATTTCCGAGTATCCGATGTAGACAGTGAAAAATTGCCAGTGATCAGATTTAATATGCGCGAGGGTTACGGTTTTGCCCGGATCCAGGGCTCACCCGAGGCGTTCCCTGATAATCTTACGGGTACGATCAATATACATAAGCTGGAGGAGCTCGGCGACCCCACGAACCCGCTGGTACTTGAACCTGGTAAACTGCTCCAGGCCAATCGCGGGCTGCTTATTATTGACGAGATCGGCAAATTACCATTGGGCACACAAAATGTACTTCTCCAGGCACTCCAGGAAAAGACCGTATCACCGGCAAAGTCGCGCGAAACATATCCCGCGGCGTTCATTGCAGTAACCACCTCGAACCTGGATGATCTTGACAATATCAACGAACCACTGAACGACCGACTTGCCAATATCTATGTGGGTTTTAACACGAAGCACTCCAATAACAGGTTGATCTTGGACATGAACTTATCACACCGTACACCTACAACATTCATTCCCGACATCTTTATCGAGAACTCGATCTTTATCATCGAAGCCTGGCGCCGTGCCGCGGGCGAAATATATGAATTATCGGAAGTGGGCAGCAACCGTACAATGATCGATAATGTCCAGCGCTCGGTAGCTTATTCTATCATGAAAAATGATGGTTCGATCACTATCGAAAATTTCCGGCGTGGTGTCCGTGATGCTATGTTTGGTCGTATCAGGGCGCGCGGCGGCGATTCGTTTTTACAGAACAAAAGAGCGATCGAGAATTTTTACGAAAAACACTTTGATGAGGAACTAACCAGGGCGGCAAACCGGTATTGGTGTAATTTTTTTAAACGAGACCTGAAAGGTAATCGTGGAGTTGGTAAGAAAGTATTGGATGAATGCAAAACCGTCTTGGCCGACCGCAAGATCATGATAAAAGCACTTACCGAGAAAGAAGGCTACCAGAACTTTCGTAAGTTTGCTGCTTATGTTACACGTAAAGAACGATACGTTGGAAAATTAACAAAAGCCGCACTCGTGGCGACCGTGTTCGAACTACTGAGTGAATTGAACGTGTTCAAGTGTGATTGATCATTGAGACCAATTAATGATTAAAAATGGATTTACTAATGCTTACAGGTCGAGAGTCAAGAGTCTAAAGAGTCAAGAGTCAAAAAAGTTTTTAGTTGCTAGTTGCCAGTTGCCAGTTGCTAGTGTAAGATCATTACACTGAAAACGGTCAACTGATAACTGACAACTAACAAATTGGAAATTTAATACTCATTTCCATTCCCTACTAATAAATAATAAAATAATATTTAACTTTGAGTAAATTAGCCGAATAGGTGCGAATATGGAATTACCGTCATGTTTGGAAGATTATGAGCCGGACCTGGTTCTGACGGTCGATGACCGCCGCAATCTTATACTGGGTTTGGCACAAGACGGAACTAAGACCATCGGCCGGTTCATCACCGAACATTCGGATAATAAAAGATCGGGGATCGCAAAACTGTTCAAACATCTCCGGACCAGGCTGGATCGACAAGTGGAACGGGCACGTGAGCAGATCGAGCGTAGGTTCAAAGGTAGATCCAAGGGTGTACGTGACGAGTTGGACGAAGATTTGGAGCGTATGACCGATGGGGGTGAAACCGAAGGATCGTTTAAGAGCCAAATACACCGTGAGATAGATTCCAGATTGGAGGAGATCCTATCGCGTGACGCTGTTTTGAATTTAATTATTGATCTTGACGAAGAGCAAACGGAGACCACACGAAGTTGGTGGGCCAGGTTGAAGGATGCATTTTGGCGGTTAATTAATTATTTAAAAGAGCTCATGGTACGATTCATTGCATGGTTAAAGGGAACCTCGGCAACGGGAAAACGCGACCGATCTATGGGTAAGCAGCCGCAGCGAATGGCAAGCATTCTACTTAATTACCCCTCCGGAAGTAAATTAAACTCCAGACTCGACCGTAACCTGAATAATGTCTTGGTAAGTAACTCGGATTTTAAGCGTGTCATCGACAAAGATATAAAGGCCGCTGGTGTAAAAAAGCAGCCAGACGGTTCACGCATAAGTTGGCAGAAACATTTTCATAGAGATAGATACGACACTGAAGTACAAAAGGCGATCAACCAGCGAATAAAACGGGCAATCAAACGCGAACAGCGCAGGTTGGCTCATGAACTCGAAAGAAGGCGGCGGCGAGCCAAACGATCACAAAAAGATAAAACCCAGCAAGAATTACGAAACCGCGAAATGGATTCAAGACTGAAGCAATTGGAGAAACAGAAGAGTGATGAGTTGAATAAACTCAAGCATGAATACCAAGAACAGATAGATGGCGCCGTACAAAAAGCATTGGAGAACGAACTGGAAGATGCGGGCTATCTGCAAAAGGGAAAGAAAAACGAACTTCTGATCACATCGAGATTGATCGATCGGTTTGCCGAGATAGTTCTCTCGGACGAATTACAAAAATTACCAACCAAATATTCCCAAAAAGCCGGGATACTTGGAATGTCACATGGAGTCTATGAGAAAAAGAAATTCCGGACAGTTAGTGATATATCGCACATGGACATCGTAGCCAGCCTGGTGAATGCACGACTGGCACATCCAACCCACCGGCATATCGATGATAGTGACATTGTAACACATCGAGAAATACGCAGTACGATCAGTCATGTAGTACTGATCTTCGATAAGAGCGGCAGCATGGAAGAGAACGACCGGATCAACGCGGCCAAAAAAGCGGTATTGGCAATATACAAAGCGGTGAAGAACAAAAACCCGAGAAATATAGTAGATTTCATCGCATTCGACTCCACGGTCCAGGTGATGGATATGCTTAGTGCCTGGCACAGCAGCCCGAGCGGATTCACAAACACGGGTGAAGCGCTCAGCATGGCACGACGGTTGATCAAAGATTCGCAGGCAGACCATAAACTCATTTACCTGATCACCGACGGGCTGCCGGAGGCGTACACCGATAAGCTGACAGGTAAACCAAGAGCCGGCGACCTGGAGAAGAGTCTACACATTGCAGTTTCCGAGGCAAAGAAGCTAAGAACGATCAACAGACTGAAACTTACAATGATACTACTTGAACCGAAGGAGAGGATATATACAGAGGCCGCGAAAAGTGTTGCAAAGGCTGCTGGTGGGAGTGTGATCGTTACAGATCCCAATGAGTTGGTAACGGAAATGTTGACTGATTATATTGAGGTTTGAACTAGGGGGTTTGGGATTACAATTTAGGGGTTACAACAAGTTGTTAATTTAAACATATATCATTATTTTTAAATAATGGTAAAGCATATGTATTACATGGTGATGTAATTGGCTAGCTCTCAGTTAAATATTAGAACCTCAGACACTCTTATTGATGAATTGGATTACCTGGTTAATCATGGAATTTTTAGAAATAGAACCGAAGCTGTAAATGAAGGTATCAGACTTATAATTCGTAGATATAAAACAATGAAAATTGCAGAAAAAATTGACCAAATTGCAAAAGAAAAACATGGTAAAGGAAGCTTAACCAAAGCACTCTCAGAGCTAAGGGAAGAGGAAGATACATGAGTGAATATCTTGATACAAGTGTAATAGTAAAATGGTTCAAGGAAGATGAAGAACATCGTGAAGAATCTCTAAAATTACGTGAAAGAGTAATCAATTTTGATTCTGAATTCGTTATGTCATATTTCGGATTACTAGAATTAGTTAGGGCGCTTGTAAAAAATAACTTCCCGAAGGAAAAAATCGATAAATCGTTTCAGAGCATTCATGATCTGTATAAAATTGATGCTTTGAAAAATGTTGGAGTTGAAGGTGCTTTGTTTTTTGCAAAAGATATTGATCTAAAAAAAAAAATTAATAATTCTTAAACCCAGCTCCCTTGACAAGTCGCTCATATTCACCTAAAACTTTTTAGAAAAGTTTTATCAAAACAGGTGCCTTCGGCACATCAATGGCTTCGCCACGGAAACTTTTTGGCGCTGAACTGCGCTGGCAAACCCCTCACAAAAAGTTTTACGGTCATCCCAAAACTCGGGGTTTGCCTGCTCGTTCACCGTACTTCTTCCGGCACAGCACGGAAATACCAGATATTATTATCCTTGGTGAGCCTACTCGTTCGCTGTAAATATTCAATATATATATTTATTCCCCTTCGGGGTCGGCGATTTCGCCATGCCCTACATCTGGAATCTCTGAGCGTGTTATCATTTCCGGCCGATATTACGCCCTCCAGGAGTTCCTCTTCGTAGCTTAATGCGAATGGCGCAACGAAGAAACGGTCGCTGGGGTGAAATTAAGATTTAATATATTGAAATAAAGTTAAACTTCTTTTAATATCTCTTAAACCCACAGTTTGGACATTTTTGTATAGGCCACGACGGTTCTTTATGGCAATTAGGACAAATCCGAGGTATCTCAGGTATACCTCTCTGTTTTAACATATTAATGAACATATACATTATTCCCCGCCATTTTGTTTTTGTATCATTTGATTGGAATGGTGTTTGAAAGTCAAAATATATTGGATTTCCGCGTTTTAAATGATGATTTTTACTTTTAATTTCCTTTAAATGAATTAAGACTATAGGTGCCCTTCGTTTTTCTAATAGTTCATTTATATCCAAATACTCAATTTCATAACATGCTATATTATCCCATGCAATAAAATTTGTATCAATTCTCCCCGTAACCTGAGGATTAGAGCCCAATGATGGTTTAATTTTATTGCAATCAACCCATGGATGAAGAGTATGTTCCACCATCTCGGCAACCCCTCTTTCATAGATACGAAAATGAGGATACAACTCGCTTACAATCAGTGACCCTCCAAATAAACAACCTAAAAAGAAAAATAGACAAATTAAAATTAATGAAATATCATAAGGGTCATATATAATTGAATAAATAAATATCCCAATTCCACAAATAATAATCAATAGATAAAAAAAAGATATAACTATCCTCCGCTCTTTTGGACATTGAGGAGACGAAAAAATAAGTCGGCCTTTGTCTTCCATCAGATTTACCCTCCATTTACCTTGAATATGTGCCATCAGCGGCTCTCGCAATAAATGTTAAAGGAATACTTATAACTGCAGCAATAGCAACGGCTTTACTTAAAAGTTTTAATATATTACAAGAAGTTTCTTTAAAAGATTTATATGCTCCAATTAAAATTAATCCTGCAGAAACTAGATCAATTATAAATATCATAAATCCTGGTGCCCCTCTATTTAAAGCTAATATTGAAAGTATTGCAAATATTAATCCTAAAACTGTAAAAGCTAATCCTTTAAATGATTTCTTTTGTTGACCATGTAAATAATCACCATATGCTTTAATAAATAAAGCACTTAAAGAAAAAGAAGCTCCAGCCTTACCCATTAAATCCAATGCTGCGTCCTGTGTTGGAGACAAAATATCAATTGCAGCTGAAACTACAGCCATACTAATTAGAGATAATATAATTGGTGCTAGAAATGTTACGATTGAACCAGCACCAGAGAATTCTAATGCCCATCCAAACCCATCAACAACCCAGACAATAGCATTAATAATATTAAGAGGTATCATTATAAATGTTAAAATTGTTGAAACCATTTTACTTAGTTCGCCGACAATATCTATTGATTCTCCTGTATAAGTAACAAATTCTGAGATTTTTTTCGCTAATGTTCCAACCCAATTTTCCATAGCATCTTTAATCGGACTTAAAACACAATCTATTGCCCATCGGATCGCTTTCCAAACCCAGTCAAGAAGTGCTTCAATAAACGCTTCTACGGCTTCTTTAATTTTCTCTACTATCTCCATTACAAAATCCACAATTCTCTTCGTTATTCCCGGCACCTCTTTCTTCGCTTCACCAAAATTACCATTAACATCCCAAGTTTGTGCTAATATCTTATACCCGTCTCCTAAGTCCCTACCCCAATCCTTCTTGAACGATAATGTCTTTTCTCCGGAGGACTCACCATACATCTGCCATGTTTTGGATTTGATCCCGCGCACACAAATACGCACCTTGTCGATCCCGGCCATATCCGAGGACCAGATCGTGATACGCATATGGTATCTACCAAAACCTTTTTTCACCGTTTTGATATCGATCGTTAACGATGGTGCGATACCATCAAAACCCGTAATTGAATTTTTAAGTGAATTTGACTCGGCATAATCACCTATACTGTCACCGTCAGTGTCCGTGTTGTTCGGGTCTGATGAATGTTGAAATTCTTCGTAATCGCCCAGAAGATCATTGTCGGTATCCTGATCATTCGGGTCCAATGTCACATCCCACGGATCGCCGATCATCTCGTTGGTTGCCTCTTTATAAATAGCAACTGACCACCCTTTGATCTCCTAGCCGTCGGTCAGACCATCGCCGTCGGTGTCCAGTTTAACAGGATCGCAAACATATCCGTCTTCTCCGGGTATTAACTCCTCGCCATCACCTATTCCGTCACCATCCGAATCGAATTTGATCGGGTCTGTTTCATCCGAATCCACGATTCCGTCGTTATCCGAGTCCTCGGCATACTCGCCTTGCTGTAACGATCCGTTATCACCATCGTATAATCCATCATAATCAATGTCATTGCGAGTTTCATTTGCTATCGTGTACAGTCGCCCCTCGAATCTCTATAATGTCCTCGAACAATATAATTTTTTAGTTCACCTCCCAATTTAGGTAGAAAGAAAAATATGTTGTCAAAATATACAATACATAAATCTCGATACCCACCAATGATTGTCATAGGGATTAGGGATGAGAACGCGTAAGCCTTCAGCCGACCACTACGATTATTTAATAAATAAGATCGTTTGGTGATGGGGGACCACTCCAAGTAATTATCGCTTGGAATCGTTTGGAGACCATAACAATAAATTATTGTTTACAAACGTTTGGGGAGGGAGACTGGAAGACCGGTAGACTGACAGACCGATAGACCAGTAGACTGACAGACCGTTAGACCCACTGACAAACAGACTCTCTTGGAGGAATAGCGAGTATTCTGTATTATAGATAATAAATCGAAACATTTATGATAAGTAGTGCAATACCCAGCGACTATACAACATATAACTCTATACTCTCGACTCATCATGTACTAGTTGCTGGTTCCCGGTTTATAATCACCCAGTCAGTTGGTTTTTTGGTCTACTGGTCAATTGGTCAACTAGTTTCCTGACCCCTGAGTTGTGACCCCAGACCCAAACAGTTGCTAGATGCTAGTTCCTAGTTGTCAGTAAGATATAATCACGCTGAAAACTAACAACTGTCAACAGACAACTGAGTTGTGACCCCTGACTCCAAACTCACACACTCACACACTCGCTATTCACAGATCAATATATAATCAAAAATAAAAAAGGTGTAATCATGTACGAAGTTCGATTCCACGGCCGTGGTGGCCAGGGTGCGGTCACAGCCGCGAATATCCTGGCGGCAGCAGCGTTCATAGAAGGTAAAGATGTCCAGGCATTCCCGATTTTCGGTGTTGAGCGGCGCGGTGCGCCGGTGACAGCATTTTTGCGCATGGATGAAGAAACGATCGATATTAAAACACAGATCTACGAGCCCGATGCCATTGTGGTGCTTGATCCGACATTATTGGATGTTGTAAATGTGGCCGAAGGCCTGAAAAAGAACGGCATTGTCGTGCTCAATTCATCAAAACAAGCATCGGAGTTCGACTTTGGTGATGCATTAGTGTTCACCATAGATGCGACCAAGATCGCCGTGGATAACAAACTGGGAACAATTACCAATCCCATCGTGAACACCGCAGTACTTGGGGCATATTCAAAGGCTGTTGGCAATGTAGGCATGGACGCGATCGGCGAGGCGATATTGAATAATGCACCGATCAAACAAGAAGAGAATAACAAAGCAGCACAGGAAGCATATAAGCAGACAATTGGATAATGAAGAGCGAAATTCCAAGTTCCAATATCGGAAACAATGTAAAATAAATTATTTTCAAGGAGTGTGAAAATTTGGCAAAGATCACAATAGGAGCGATCAACCCCGATGCGGGCAGTTCAAAGAATTATAAGACCGGCAGCTGGCGAAACATGAAACCGGTTATTGATTATACCATATGTAACAAGAAATGTTTATTGTGCTACCAGTACTGCCCCGACTCGGCAGTGGAGTTGACCGAGGATGGGCCAAAGATCAATTATGATTACTGCAAAGGCTGTGGCATCTGTGCATACGAGTGCCCAAAAGAAGCGATCGAAATGGAACAGGAGGAGAAGTGATACACATGAAGATTATAGTTCGTGGCAATGAAGCAACCGCAATAGGTGCAAAGTTATGCAGGCCAGATGTGATCCCGGCATACCCGATCACACCTTCAACGTTATTCCCCGAGAAGATCTCCGAATTTGTGGCGAATGGCGAGCTCGACACCCAATTTGTTACGGTCGAAAGCGAGCATTCCGCAATAAGTGCGTGTATCGGTGCCTCTGCAACAGGTGTTCGGACCTGTACCAGCACTGCCTCACAGGGATTGGCATTGATGCATGAGATGCTGTTCATCGCCGCCGGTATGCGGCTGCCCATCGTGATGCCAATAGGAAATCGCGCTTTAGCTGCACCAATTAACATCTGGTGCGACCACCAGGATTCCATCTCTGAACTTGATACCGGCTGGATGCAGTTCTATGCCGAGAAGAACCAGGAGGCATTGGACCTGGTGATCATGGCGTTCAGGATCGCGGAGGATAAACGTATACTTCTACCGGCAATGGTCGGGCTCGATGCGTTTGTACTTACCCATACCATGGAAATCGTTGATGTACCGGAACAAAGTGCGGTTGACGAGTTCCTACCGCCGTTCACTACATCTGCATCATATCTGGATCCAAAAAGACCCGCAACCATCGGTTCATTTGGTACACCTGACTATTACATGGATTTCAAGTATGCCGAAGAACTTGCGATGAATGCTGCTGAAAAAGTTATCGATGAAGTATTTGCGGAGTTCAATACCAAGTTTGGCCGTGAATATAAAAAGATCAACACATACAAAACCGAAGATGCCGATATAATCCTACTCACCATGGGCTCCATGAGCGGCACTGCCCGCGCCGCCGTTAAACAACTGCGCAAGGAAGGTAAAAAAGTGGGGTTGGCAAAGATCACTGTACTACGACCGTTCCCAACACAAGAGTTATATGCAAGTGTTGGCCATGCAAAGGTACTTGCAGTTCTTGACCGTAATATCTCGCTCGGTTTCGGCGGTCGTGTGTTCTCTGAAGTTTCGGGAAAGTTCATTAACAGATCAACAAAACCATTGATCACAAATTATATAGTTGGCCTCGGCGGCCGGGATGTTAAAATCAGTGATTTCAAGGAGATCGTGACCGATTCCGAGAATGTAATGACCACCGGAAAAGTGGACACCCAGACCAAATGGATCAACCTAAAGGAGGAAAACCTGTAAGATAAATGAGGTGTGATAGTATGACAGAAGAGATGACAAGTAATACACAACAAACAAAAACACAGACAAAAGAGTTATTTGCCTGCGGCCATCGCGGCTGTGCCGGTTGCGGTGAAGCCATTGCTGTGCGGCATGTACTGAACACCGCGGGGCCTAACACGATCGCATCGATCTGTACCGGTTGTATCGAGGTGATGACCACAGGCTACCCTGAGACCTCCTGGGAGATACCGTTGATACACGCAGCGTTCGAGAACTCGGCGGCAGTGGCCTCGGGTATAGACGCCGCACTGATCGCGAAAAAGAAACGCGAAGGCATAAATGTGATCGCTCTGGCCGGCGACGGCGGCACGTTCGATATCGGCTTCCAGGCGTTATCCGGTATGCTGGAGCGCAGGCACGATATTACCTACTTCTGTTTCGACAACGAGGCATACATGAATACCGGCATACAGCGCTGTTCATCCACGCCTTATGGTGCATCTACAACAACATCACCCGCGGGTTCGCAGAGCATCGGTGAGGACAAGGATAAAAAACCGCTCGCCGCTATCTGTGCGGCACACGATATACCTTACACCGCTACCGCTACTATTGCATATTATCGAGATCTCGAGAAAAAGGTTAAAAAAGCACTCGAGACCAAGGGGCCGTGCTTTATCCATATATTTGCCCCGTGCCCAACCGGCTGGCGGTACCCGAGCGAATTGACCGTTGAGCTCTCGCGGCTGGCGGTCCAGACAGGCGTGTTCGTGCTCTGGGAGCTCGAGGGGCCGGATTTCAATAATATCAATGTTACCAAAAAACCCAAGGAGCGCAAGCCAGTAGAGGAATACCTGAAACTCCAGGGCAGATTCAGGCACCTGATGAAACTGCCAGACGAGATCGCAAAGATACAGAGAATGGTCGACGAGAAATGCGAGAAGTATGGATTTTAAAGCTGTTGGGTTAGCGCAAATATACTGTAGAGGTAACGCTGAGGAAATTGCAAATTGGAAATTGCAAATTTGAACAATTTTCCTGAGAAAAATTATTCTACATTGGAAAAGCAAATTGATAAGTCAAATTTTAAAAGTTAAAAGTGAGATAACTTATTTTCCAATTCCCCAACTCAATTTTAATTCATTAAATTCCCCACTCATTAATAATAAATCCATTCCCCACTCATCAATGATAAATCCATTCCCTACTCATCAACATTAAAACATCAAACTAACAACCAGGAACTAGCAACTACCTTAAGTACAAAATCATCGTATTTTCATAATTCCCTATTCACTATCAATTCCACAACATCCTCGAAGATATTGCGGCCCTCAGACGTCAGATCAGGAATTTCGGCCAATTTACTCTTTGCTTCACCCGCATAATTCTCAACCTGTTTACGGGTCCAACCCCTGCAATCGTATTTATTCATTAATCCTATTACTTCGTTAACCATATTGTTTGTTTTTTCTTCGCGGGAGAGGGCATATATCTCTTCCACCACGGCTTTTTCTTCTTTCGTGCATTCATCAAGCAGGTGGATCAGTAATAAAGTACGTTTACCCTCTAAGATATCCCCACCAAGCTCTTTACCCGTTTTGGTGCTGTAGATGTTCAGCCAGTCATCGTGTATTTGGAATGCGCGGCCCAGCGGGAGACCGAATTTAACCAAACCATCGAGGGTTTCCGCTCTCGCTGCCGCATGCAGCGCACCGAGCCGCATGGGGCCGATTGTCGTGTACCAACACGTTTTGCGGTCGATTACCTCGAAATACTGTTCCGCGGTTATATGTTGACGGTTCTTTACATATATCAATTCCAAGAATTGGCCCTCGCAGGTTATGTTTAGAAAATTGTTCATTTCCAAAAATAATTTATAAGTAAGTTCTGGTGTATGATGTTTGGAATTATCAAGCATGATCCGCCACATTATAATGTGCAGTGCATCTCCAGCGTTCACAGCGAGCTCATCGCCGTAGATCTGCGGTAGGGATGCCTTACCCCTACGCTGCAGCGATTTATCCTGGAAATCGTCATGGATCAAGATCCAATCCTCCGATAGCTCCATGGCTGCGGCGGTTTTTAGGGCATCCGCGATTTTTCCATTACAGGCAAGTGTGGTTAGCAGCAACAACCCGGGCCGGACATATTTACCGCCGCGTGATGGGTAATCGTACAGCATTTCATAATGTTCTTTCAGTGGTAATTCGTTCTCGTTGAGTTTGGAAGGATCTTTCAAATATTCGAATATCTCGCGTCGGATCGTTTCACGATGGTCTGCTAAAAATTCCAGGAATTTGCTGGTCTGTTTTACGCCAGTGATCGTATCATATGTGATTTCCAAGGTGCCTCGCCTCTATCGAATATTGTTTTGAGATAAATAGATTTTTGTCTAACGGTTTTCGTTTAGCAATCGAACATGTTCACTGAAAATATTAAATAATATCCCTTTTATATCTTATAAAGCAAATTTAGCACCCCTTCTTTCATTTAATTATCCAAACTTGTTTGGTTATGACATTTACCAGAAAATACTTATTAACCGAAACGGTGTGTGTGAGCAATCCTTAAGAGATGATCAATGTGCAATCAAAAGTTAAAATTATCATTACTTTCCTGATAATAATCCTTTTTATCACGATTCAAAGTTCAAATGTAATAAGCGATCTACATTCACGAGCGGTGATCGAACCGGTACTGACCGATACTCTCGACGGTAACTGGACCGCACGATGGTCGCTGGATAATCCCGATAACTATTCGGTGACCAATGTCGAGTTGATAAACGGGGAGGCGCGGCTGAAACTTAACAGGGTCACCCACCTGGAGGATATCGCCGACGAGTTCGATAATGGCACACTGGAAAATATATTCATAACGGGCGGTGACAGCCTGGAACTAAACCTTAATAGCGCATCGATTAGTTTAATTGCCGACCGAGATAACAACCGCGTCATCGAGACAAGAGGTAATGACTGGTACTGGCAGTACGGTTCCAATTCCACAGCGGGGTTTGGCCTGAACCAGCTCGACTCTCCGTCCTTTGCAGTCCGGCTGGCTAGTGATAAGACACTGATCACCGATACCAATAACCACCGCGTCATCGAGGTTGGGAGGAACAGCGAGTTCTACTGGCAGTACGGTCTGAACGGTACATTCGGCACCGGTGATGACCGGTTAAATTATTCCACCTCGGCAGTGCCAATGCAGAACGGTAATATCCTGATCGCAGACGCCGGGAACAATATCGTGGTGGAGGTGCATCGGAATAAAACCATCGTCTGGCAGTATGATACAGGTCTTTTGAACCCCACTTATGCCGAAGAGTTGTCAAACGGCTCGATCTTGATCACCGATAAGGGTAACCACCGGGTCATCGAGGTCAATCAGAATAAGCAGATATACTGGCAGTACGGTACAGGTCAAAAGGGTTCATCCTTTAATCGGTTAGAGGAACCCACAACAGCCGTTAGGTTAGATAATGGTAACACCTTGATCTCGGACACAGAGAAGAACACACGTGTAATTGAGGCAAATAATAGTAAATACATTGTTTGGCAGTATGGAACAAATAAAAGCATAGGTTTCGGCCCTAACCAACTGGAACGACCAACACATGCTGTCAGGTTGCAAAATGGCAATACCTTGATATCGGATCAAAATAACCAACGTGTCTTGGAAGTCACGAGTGGTAAAACTTGGGTCTGGCAGTACGGTGTGAACAATTCTGCAGGCTCAGGGCCAGGTTACTTGACCAACCCCTCATGCGCGTATCGGCTGGCTGGAGATGAAGTGAACGGATACTTCACATCACAGGTCCTTTCCGGCGGCACAGTTACAAACTGGATCAATATCAGTTGGGAGCATACAACACCGGCAAATACAGAGATCAAGATCTATACACGTTCCGGAAATAATCCCGATACCGGCTTAGGTGTTTGGTCCGGGTGGTCGAACGTGTACACGGACGAAGCCGGCGAGAATATAACTTCACCAGATAACAGGTATGTTCAATATCGAGTGATCTTCAATTCCCAGGATCAATTATCAACACCAACACTGTATAATGTAACCATCAAAGGATTCAGTTACGAGCCCACTGGCGAGGTTATCACCGAATATTTTGAGCCGCCAGGATTAATTGGGTGGGTGTCGCTGAACTACACCAAACAATTAAACGGTCAGACCATCTCGCCGTACTACAAATTAAATGCAGCGTCATCTTGGGCCGTGGTTCCGGCCAATGGCGATCTGACGGCAGTGTCAAACGTAACCGGTAAGATTAGCTTCAAGTTCGTTCTATCTTCTTCAGACATCTCTGTTTCGCCCAGGCTGCTCCAGTTTTCTTTGGTACACGGTAGTCTTGGAACGCTCAAGTCTATAATTATAACGCCGAATCCCGCCGATGTGATCGCAGGGGAACTTAAAAATTACACAGCCATTGGCTATGACGCGTACGGCCGCGAGGTTCAAATCGCCCCGATCTGGACAACCGATATAGGTGTAATCGACAATGATAACGGAACCCTAATTGCACAGACCAAGCCTGGCACAGGTTTTGTGAACGCTACAGAGAATGGTGTAACAGGCAGTGCGGTTGTCAATGTAATACCGGGACCATTGGACCATATTATAATAATACCAAATGATGTGGTGGTTATCGCCGGGGAGATTCAAACTTTCGATGCCATCGGGTACGATAAATACAATAATCTCGTGTCTATCGAGCCCACCTGGGAGACCGATGTGGGGTCCATGGTGGGAAATCAACTAAGGGTACAGAACTTTGCAGGCAGTGGTATCGTGAGTGCGTTGGTCGCTCCCATCGAGGGAATTGCCAATGTCACGGTCGAGCTTAATTCATCCAAACATCATCCACCAAAAATATTATCAAAGGTACCCGACCAGGTTAAACCTGAAGACTCCGAACCATGGTTGCTTGATCTGGCCACTTATGAGTCGGATGATGAGGATCCAGGTGAGGATCTACACTGGTTTCTGACCGATTTTGATGAGGCACACTACACGGTGACCGGTGCGTATTCGGAGACCGATGTATTAACATTTATCCCTAAACAAGATGCATTCGGTACCGACCTGGCAACTCTGTGGCTGGTAGATTCCGATAATATGACCGCCAGCCAGCCGTTATGGGTGAATATCACACCTGTTAATGACAAACCGGTGATCAAAGATATACCCGATATCTATGTCCATTTTGAAGAACCCTACACTTTCGATTACTCTAATTATATCTTCGATATAGAGACACAAGATGAAGGATTAATACTAAACGTAATAGAGCCTGGCGGACAAAGATATACTACGGTCAATGGTATGGAAGTCATCTATAATTACCCCAAGAGCATGCTTGAAGAGACGTTATTATTAACACTGGTAGTCTCTGACGGCGAGGCGGCGGCCCAGGAAATCTTCGAATTAACCATCTCGGATAATCATGCACCTGAATTGATCAAGCAATTTTCTGATATTACCATGTTTGAAGGTGACGAGATAGATTTTATATTTAACCTCGATGACCATTTCACGGACAAAGATGGCGATCCTTTAATATATTTCGTCAATGCCGAGTATTTATCCGTGATTATTCATCAGGATCATTCGGTATCTATCTCGGCAAATACTTTGTGGTCCGGCGCCGAAAATATCACATTTCGTGCAGTGGACCCTTACGGTGGCCTGGCCGAGGGGAATTTGCAGGTCGTTGTGATCCAGGTTAATAAACCACCCTCGATCTTACCTATTCCTGACCTATATATACACTACGATTACGATTATTATTTCGATTTATCAGAATATGTAACCGACCCTGATAACGCTACAAGTCAATTGCAGATCCGGACCTCCAAAATGGAATATATAAGTTTTCATGAATCCGATAATATGCTTATGATCCTGAACTTTCCATTAGAATTATTGGGACAATCGCTGGTTATAACCATTCATGTATCTGATGGGCTTGAAATAGCTTGGGATGAATTTCGAGTATATGTGACAGATAATTATCCACCGGAACTGAAAAAGAAAATAGCCGACGTCAGCTTTGAAGAAGATTCAATACTGCAAAAAGCACTTGACCTTTCTGAACATTTCACAGATAAGGATGATAAAAACCTTACATATTCTTATATTTTATCGGATGAAGAAAATATCACCATTGGTATTGATCTAAATAACACAGTCGATTTCTCCAGTAAACAGGATTGGTTCGGTGAATCAACTGTGATCTTCAAGGCGGAAGACTACTCAAATGCTTTTGTCCAGAGCGGGCTACGTGTAGTTGTCATCCCGGTGAACGACGCACCCGAGATCGAACCTATACCGGTTCAGAAAGGTAAAGTTGGCGATCGTTGGATCCTGGACCTTATGCCATATATCTTCGATGTAGACAATAATAAAACCGACCTCGAGATATTCATTGACAATGAACTGGTAACGGTTACGGGCGGTCAATTGACTTTTTATACGGAAAAGTCAACAAAAACCGAGATCGAATTCATCGTAACCGACCATTATCTGAACACAACCGGTTATATTGAATTGATAATTTCGGATGTAGATGTCAGCCAGGGTCAGGATTATTTCACGACCATGATAATGTTATTACTGATCATCGTATTGATCATAGTTATAATGTCGATCATGGTCTATCGAAAGCGTCGTGGTAATTTTATCATCACCGACGTATTCCTCATCCATGTTGACGGGATCTTGATCAAATATAAGGGGGCCACGATCAAAGGTGATAGTGACGAAGACCTAATTAGCGGCATGTTCACGGCCGTACAATCGTTCATCACCGATAGTTTTGCCGGTGGTTCTGCTGAAGAAAAGGAGAAATGGAGTTTGAACGAATTAAAAATGGGTGAAAGTGAGATCATGATCGAACGGGGGAACAAGATCTATTTGGCGGTAATCTATAAAGGCCGATCGGGGCAAAGACTGCAAAAGCTGATCTCGCGGACCATGAACATAATAGAGGATAATTACGGTTCTTTATTTATTAACTGGGACGGTACGAATAAAAATATGGATGGGCTTGATGATATAATTACAATGTTGTTAAAATCAAAACAGGCGCCAGCCCAAAAATATAGCAAACAATATGCTCAAAGCCGAAGCCAAAAAGTGCAGGAGCATGGATACAAACCGTTACCCAAAAAACCAAAAACATCTGCATCTACATCTACATCTATATCTACACCTAAATCTATGCAACCTCAAGTTCAAATTCAGCATAAAAAACCGGCTGAGCAAGCAATTCTACAACCCACTCGAAAACCTACTCCAGAATTCAGGGAACAGATCACTCAGAAACCCGCGCAGTCAGAACTGCAACAACCGGAATCCAAACCTAAATCATTACCCACGTCGAGTCGATCACCCACATCAACATCAAAACCGGCCTTACCAGCACACAAACCGACCTCAAAACCTCCACTTTCTGCAACCAAACCATACAAACCGGTTGTCAAACCCGCACAAAAGCCGAGCACACAACCTTCACCTTCTGCAGCCAAACCATACAAACCGGTTGCCCAACCCGCACAAGAGCCGAGCACACAACCTTCACTTTCTGCAACCAAACCATACAAACCGGTTGCCCAACCCGCACAAAAGCCGAGCACACAACCTTCACTTTCTGCAACCAAACCATACAAACCGGTTGCCCAACCCGCACAAAAGCCGAGCACACAACCTTCAC
>JAEHCK010000102.1 GCA_020696345.1 Thermoplasmata archaeon
AAGTGAACTTGAACTTGATGTTGGAACATCTTTGTTAAACATGTCTCATTGGACAGGCAACCTTAAATTAAAGGGTAAAACTGGTTCCAATAGAACGGTTGTGAATTGTAATTCAGGAAATATCATAATTGATGCATCTTGTGTCGCTGGCACAATTCAGTTATTAGGTATTGGTGTTTTAGAGGCTGATAATTCTGGCATTGGATGCACAATAGAAACAGATGCGTTTGTCACAAACGCGTTCGTTGCAGATGCTGTATGGGACGAACCATTAGATGATCACGGTGGGGCCGGATCGACAGGTAGAAAACTAAAAGATATTGGCTCCTCTGTAATTCTAACAGGAACCTCAGCGCCGGGTAACACTGTCAATACTATAAAATTGGATTCATCGGCAAGTACTACCGATGGTGCATATGATCCCGCTATGATTACAATTGTAGAAGGCACTGGGGTTGGACAAACAAGAGGTATATATCAATATGATGGAGCAACGAGAATAGCAGTAGTTGATAGAAACTGGAAAACAATACCAACGGCAGCAAGTGAATATGTAATTTCTGCATGGCCTGGCAGAGAACATGTAAATGAAGGTCTGGCACAAGCCGGTACAAGTGATACAATTACTTTAAACACTCTGGCATCAGACGATGACAATGCTTATAATACACAGGTTGTATTTTTAAGATCAGGTACAGGTGAAGATCAAGTTGGACATGTCACAGGTTATGATGGTACAACGAAGATCGCGACAATAGAAACACCGTGGAATGTAATACCAGATGGTACAACTGGTTATGTAATGTTGCCACAACATGTTGATAGTTTATTTAATCAAGCTGCCACCGTTTGGAATTATCCGACATCGATCCCAACAAGTGCAGGATCATATGGCGAATTGAGTCAAGTAACAAGTGATGATATGAAACGTGTACTTGGTTTGTTACACGAGAACATTTATATTGACGAACCCATATATGATGGTGATAACAATCTGACATCTGCACGAATAAGAATTTATTCTGATGCAGTAAGTGTCGGCACTGCTAATAATGTTATTGGTACTTATGAAATAACTTCTCCAGGAGATAGCGCAGGTAGGTTTACTACTTGGAAACAAACAAAGAGTTAAAATAAATATAGTTAGAGGTATTATGTCAGTAGCCATAGCAACAATGGGAATGTTTATACCACAAACCGGATCAGGCGGCGGCACTACGGTTATAATCGATAAAGGTGGTGGCGGCGGCGCGGGCCACTGGGAAGGAAGACAGCCTAAACCACAAGTAATAGTTAGAAGGGTAGAAACTGATGAACTTGAAGCAGAAATCAAAATCACTCTTTTACATGTAGAGGAAGAATAAATGCTTAGTATTAATTCAAACGAGACAAAAAAAATAAAATTCGGGATTTCGATAAGTGGTGTTGATGCAAGAGATTTAAAGGGCGCCCTGAGACTTAATGTTGAGGGAGTTGAATATGGTTTTCCTGTTACGATAGAGGACAACAAAGTCGTGGCTGTAATTCCACCTCTAAAGGACTTAATCAAACAACCGATTGATGAACACAAACGTTATGATGTTAAATTAGAATTGATTGCTAACGATACATACATAGCACCGTGGACAGACGTTGCGAAGATTAAAATGCCTGTGAGCGTAGAAGTTGCCGAAAATATTGAGGAAGAGGAAATATCAACCAGAGAAACCATTTCATTAGCGATTGGATCCATTGATGAGGAAGTCATTGAGGAAAAGAAAGTTAAACCGAAACGATTAATCAAAAAGAAAATCACGCCGGATACAAAACTGTCAAAAATATTTAAGTAAGAGGTGAACGATGCGTTATTTTATTGCAAAAACTGTTTCTAAAGAAGGATTGAATTTAATGTTTGGTGATACATCGAATGATACGGTGACGGTGTTTGATGAAACATGGACAATGGCAACTATTTTAGAATTTTTGGGTGTGGAAATTGGCCCAGAGAAAGACCAAGAAATACCACGAGGATTATCACAATTCGAAGCGGTCGAAGGAGACTTTGATCAGAACGTATTCATATTAAATTTATAAAGGTTGACAAAATGAAATTTAAAGAGTATATTACAGAGATGGCACAAAGAAAATTAACACAACCTGTAATTAAGAAAATCAATAAAGAGATTCATAAGTACGTCAAAGATACATATTATCAACAGATTCCTTTAGATGATATCTTTAACGCTATGAAAAAACACGGTATTGTTGCCCTACAGGAAGACATGACAGAATGGGATGGCTTTTTGATGGGTGGTGTTAAGAAAACAGAACAGATTTATATCGATCTCGGCTTTCTTGATTCAAAAGATGATTCGGGTCATGTACCACAATACGAGGTGGTGCCGAACGCCAGGTTGAATCTATCCTATTTCAAAATGCAGTCAGGAAAATACGAAGTCTTGGCATATGTAAGCTAATGAAATTTAACGAATATATCACAGAAAGTCCAGAAGGACTATCAAAAAAGAAAGCAATGAAGGTTGCGCCTGGTAAAAAACAGTATTTTATTAGTGCTACCAATCTGAAAACTAATAAACTGGTAAATGGATATATTCAAACATCTGATATCAATAATATTCATGGTCTTTTTGGCAAACATGGTTGGATAATTAATAAACACTACGAAACATGAGATTAACCCTTTACCTCAAAGAGGCAAAAGAGATGCTTAATCAGTGGAAGAAATTTGTGACTGACAACAAAGAATTGTCAGCGGGCGTCAAAATACTGAATATACTTAATAAAGCCGGAGCCAAGGCTTATATTGTTGGTGGATCGGTACGTGATGTCATATTGGGAGATTTGAAACCTCACGATGTTGATATTGCCACGAACGCCTCAATAGAAACAATCGAAAAACTGTTCAGAAAGGTATACGATATCGGTAAATCAAAGGATTTCGGTATCGTAACTGTCAAAATGGACGGGTTTGATTTCGAGGTCGCCCAGTTTAGACAAGACGGTAAATATACAGATGGACGTAGACCGGATTCCATCTCTGTGACTGGATCATTCGAACAGGACGCAGAGAGGAGAGATTTCACGATCAATGCCATGGGTATTAACGCCAGAGGCGAGATCGTTGATTATTTTGACGGTAAGAAAGACATTAAAAATAAGGTTTTGAAAACTGTTGGTGACCCACGAGAACGATTCAGTGAGGATTTCCTACGTATGTTGAGACTGCCACGGTTTGCTGCGAAACTTGGATTCGATGTTGATAAAGAGACTGAGAAAGCGGTGAAGAAACTGTCAGCCAATATACTTGAATTGCCAGCTGAGAGGGTCAGAGACGAATTGATGAAAGCGGCGTCTCAATCAGGTGACAAGTTCGCTGATTACATCGTTCAACTTGGTAATTTGAAACTCTTGAAACATATATTGCCAGAGGTCATGAACCTGAAATGGTACAAAGAGAATTTAAGACATCATCCTGAAACCCGGGGTGAAGGCGGCACAACGTTTAGTCACGTATTAGCCGCTCTGAGAACGTCAACCCTCGCAGACCCTATAGCGAATCTCGCTATATTACTGCATGATGTCGGTAAGGGTGTGACGTTGAGTCATGAAAAAGGTCTTCCGAGATACTTAGGTCATGCGAAAGCCAGCGTATCACTGGTCAAAGACATTGCTAAACGATTGAAAATGAGTACCAAAGATAAAGAAGCGTTACTGTTTGCCGTTGGCAACCATATGAAATTTCACAATATCTTAGGTATGAAAGCCTCGAAGATTGCCAGGTTGGTCAATGATGACAACTGGGACGTTTTGTTGGCGGTCGCTAAGGCAGACGAGTTCGCCCGCGGTGAGACTTTTAGACATGCCGGTGAGTTTGAAAAAATCGTTGATAAGGCAATTGCAATCAAAGACAAATTCGGTATGGTCACTGTCAACAAACAATTGAAACTGGTTGACGGTGGACATGTTATGAATCTAACTGGTTTGAAACCAGGCAAAAAGGTTGGTGAGATCATCAAAAAGACCACCGAATGGATCATGGATAACAATATTGAAGATCAGAAAGTGATAGATGAATACATAAGGAGTTTGGTATGAGACTATACGAAATGATGAACAAAAAGCAATTGAAAATGATTGCTGATATCGTAGCTCGGGATGAGAAAGCGAAAAAAGATAAGAAGAAGAAGACGCCTGTGAAAGAAAGTAGACTTAGTGCGTTCCTGAAAGAGGCATCAGTTCAAGCGGCATTAGGTATTTCCGAGCCTGAGATAGGAAAAAAGTATGACGATGAAGCCATTGCTGACCGTAAGTCAAAAATCCAAGCTGCCATTGAAGATTTAAAGGGTCAGTCTATTGATGACGAAGCAAAAGAAGCAATGATGGCCGACCTGACGGACAAACTCGATAAATGGACAAACGTAGATTCTGAGACTGCGGCACCTGAACCACCTCCACCTAAAGACGATGGTAGTATGGAGAAAGATGATCCAGGTGCGCATGATGATCCTGAACCAGCTGAACAACCTCGTGAACCTGAAAAGGATCGTGAAGCAGAACACAAACAAGATGATAAAGACCGTGAGGAACAAGACAGTGCAGACAACAAAGAAGAAAATCAAGACGATGAAGAAAAGGCCCGTGCGAATGATAAACAAGCTCAGAAACAAAAGACAGCAGCGAAAAAGAAAAAAGTGAAAAATGAAGGAAGACTTATCAAGTCGAGGATATTTAAACTATGAGCCATATAATGGGAACCAAAAGTTTGTTGAATGAAGGTAAGAACTGGAAAAACGATCCATGGGGCGCCAGGGAGGAACTTGCAGAAAGAATGAGATTACTGGGTAACCAGCTGGAAGACATCATTCAGCCAAGAGAAACCGCGTTCTTTTATGATAAAAGTACAAAACATATCAATGCTATTGGTAAACAAATAACCATGATCGAGAAAGCACTTGTAGGTTTAGAATTAGCACTTGAACAGGCAAGAAAGGTGAAAAATCAATGAAACTAAAAGATTACATCTCTGAGGCCAAACAGGATAACGAGAAAAAGAAAATTATGGATGGCGCTAAATCAACAGCCGAAGAAATTATTGATGACATACAATATAAGGCAAAAGAATATTTCGGCGGTTGGCCGGATGATGTTGTTGGTGGTCAAATGGCTAAGTTATATTTCGACACTTTGTATAAAGAACTTAGTAAACGGCTGAAGCGTGCCAGTCACACATAATGTTTCAAAAATATAAGAAATCTATAGTAACTGCCAGTAGTATAATACTTGCTGTCTTTGCTCTACTAGGTGGTCTATGGAAATTCAACGACCATTATGCAACTAATATTAAAGTTAATCATGAAATTGAAAGAGTTGAATTTGAAGTTGCTGGAGCAATACAAAATCAATCAGTCAAAAGTACGTATCAATTTCTACAATTTCAATATGATATGTTGACTCCGGATATGATGAATATAAAATGAGAGTTGAGACGATCACCAACGGATCAACTTTTATGGGAAGAGTATCAAGATGTCAAGGCAGAACGTTCAAGAGTTAAGATGAAAATGGAAGTATTAATGGAGAAAATACAATAATGAAGTTCAAAGAATATATTAGAGAATCGATGCAACGACATATGGCACTTTATAAAGCCAAGAATGGAAAGTGGTATTTAGAGTTGGCGGCCAACGAATATGGTGAACAACATGAAGCTGATCTATACGGACCATTTGCTACTGAGAAAGCTGCTGATGCCTATCTAAATAATTTCTCTAATCCTGGCGGTGGCGGTTATGATGATGGTGGTAAACAACCAGTGCCTAAGTCTGCACCTAACGGTAGTAAAATTATAAATCCTAAATCTGCTGCTCAAAATCGTCCTTGGTATTAGAACAGGGCGGGATAACCCGCCCTTTCATTTATGCCGCTTCAGGATACGCCTCATCGAGTGCGTCCTTCAACGATTGTGTTTCACTGTAGGTCGGACCATCGTCTGAATTCAGGTCAGGGTCGGCCTCTTTGCCAGTATTCCAGGCACCTTTCCCGTCATCCGGTTTTACACTTGAACCAGTGACATATGATGCCTGATGGGGATTGAGATGCCCAGCTCCGGCATAAACACCTGGCGAGTAGGTAGTGTATTTCTTTTCATTGATTTGTTCCTCACCGGCTTTAATGAAACCATCTTTATCAAAACCCAAGTCCGGGTAAGTCACTTTAACCTTAACAGGAATAATCTTCATAGCACCACACGGCGTTGACCAACGACACTGACCTGCGACACCATTTTTGGCAATCACGAGGGAGATATTATGGTTCTGGTTGATCCATTCGTGATCGGTGCCAGAGAAACCAGTTCCCATACCATGATGTGAATGAATCACACCAATGATCGGCACCTGATTAAATTCCGGGCACACAACGTCATCAACACGAGTTGTAGTTACGGTCTGTTCGGGTATAAGAATATCGACAACATTTAATGCATCTTTACCGTCACCTACCAGATATGCCAACCATTCGATTGCCGGATATTTTTCCATCAGGGCATCGATTTTCATTTTCGCCAGCAAATCGATGTTGATGATCATCTCCGAGGGAGCTTTACCACAATCGGTAATGGTATCGATTTTGACTTCCCAGGAATCACCACTTTGACCTGCGGCGCCTTTATTTTTCTTCGGTTGTGTTGCAGCGGGAACTACCATAGTATTTCTCCTTTTAAGTTTTTGGTCGATAACTGTTACACCATGACAGAATGTACAGCCATCACCGGGATATCTTTGAAAAAACTGTTTGCCACAATGACGACAATATTGATTTGATCCAAAATATTTATTATGATTAAAAACTGGCATTATGATCTACGGGTGGAGGTAAACACACCTTTTAAATTTGACACCATCTCAGCTTCGGGGTATTTCAAAACTTTTGCCACGGTCATCGAGGCAATGATAGTCGCCGGCACTACCCAGGATGGAACGGTTATGTAACCATCTTCTGCTTCACCCCATTCGGCGACTGAATTGTGAATACTGAAATCTTCACCATCATAACCAGCTTTGACATACTTCATTTTTTGTGTATCAGCAATCCTTTGGTTTTCGACCTGTGACGAAAGTTTGTCTGTACAGTCTATTAACCAATCACTGCCGGTCTTATGACTGTCATTGAAGATGAACGGAAACGCGTACAGTGTACATTCCGGACGAAGTGCATTGACAACAGTCTTGATAACATCGGCTTTGTTCATACCGATAGCATCATGTGGAATGTCAAGTCTGTTAAGGTTATGTTCCTCGATGACATCATTATCGAAACAATGAATTTTCTCGATACCTGACATAGCCAGAAACTTGATTACCCAGAAACCGATTCCGCCACAACCTACAACAGTGACGGTTTGATCGGTATTCAATTTGAGTTTTTCTTGCCTATCGTATAGTCTGCTCATAAGTCTCCTTTACGTAGTCCAAACATCGCCAGTGGTTTCAACAGTTCCAACACCTGTGCGAGTCTGGGCAGTATCAGCGGCAGTAGGACCAGTTTTACGGGTTTTCTTGGCCGCGGTCGGTGTAATGATATGTGACTCTAACGTTCTACGGCGAGGCAAACCCCTCGGCGTACTATTGGCAATCGATCCGGTATTGACGTTTTCCAGAACCGCTTCGCCGTCTCGGGCGATTTTCAGAATATCTGCCGGTGTTTTCCAGTCTTTCGGATTACGCCAATTACCCCAACAGTCAGGGCGTTGCTGATGATAATGTGAAAAATATTCAAGACCGTGAATCTGCCGGGTCGAAACCTCAGTTACCTTTTGACCAGAGGTTCGAACCAGAATGATTATATTGGTCAGAAGTTTCTTGGCATACTTGGGTTCAATCGGTTTTTGATCAATGAATTTCGGAGCGTAAACACCACGAATCAACCAAATCAGTTCTCCACGACTTGATCCTTTTACAACAGACATGCCACGTTTGGCATCGTTCCAACTAATCTCAGGCATCGCTTGTGAATTTCTTAACTGAGTTTTGAGTTCTCCTTCACGGCGTTCTGCTTCCATTCTAACACGGGACGTCATTTCAACCATCTCGGTAATTTTGACATTCAGGCGTTGTTTGATCTCTTGAAGTTTACCACGCAGTTGAAGACGAAATTCTTCCCGAATCTCTTCCTCGATTGTTATCGGCTCCTCCAGAGCGACTTCCAATTTGATAAGTTTATCACCGGATCGTATTGTGATACCATTCGATTTTAATTCATCGACATTGATACCCTCTAAATCGGTGAACATTTTCTTTAACGCGTCTTGTGCTTTTGCGTTTAGTTGATCATCTGCCATTTGACCGTTCTCCTCTCAAAAATTGATTTCTTTATACATAGTAACATAATTTTCACTGGTTGTCAACTATAAAATAAAAAATCCCTTACCACTTTTTGGCCAGTGGCAAGGGACGTTTTTGATGTTTAAATTAAGAACCCGGGGTGCTTAATTTAATTAACCTGCAACATCGTAGGGGCGTAATTCAACGTTCATGCCCGCTTCGATCATGTCAGGTGCATCGGCCGGTTTCACTTCGTTACCGTCCATGAAGACGCGAAATTTGCCAAGGCCGGCGTTTTTCGCGGTTTCAGTAACGGTGGCGCCGAAAGATGTTCCTGCGCCAACTGCGACATTGGAACCGTTTACACGGATATAAGTACCTCCGTCTTCGGGTGCCGGTTCGCTGTCGAAACCTTGTGAACCATTCCATACTTGATCTGTCATAATAATATTCCTCCTTATTGAATTTGTATTGACTTTAAAATCGTCAAGTTGATTACAGTGTAACAGGTTTCAAACATATTGTAAACTCATTTCGAATTTTTATTTTCTTAACCTGTTTCATTATTACCAGTATACCCATATTTACATTTTTTGGCAACTAAATCTCACGGCTGAGTAAATAATATTTCTCAGACCCGTCATCTGATTCAGCAAAGATCATACCACGATCAGTTTCTTCCAACCAAGCAAAATGCATCATAAAATTCTTGTCTTCTTCCTCCTCAATGATTTGCATTAGAGCTGATATATTTCTCAGGTCATAGCAGATCGACAAATCCTGAACGCCTGGCAAGCTGGCAATATCAACCTTATAACCATCGGCAAACAAATTGGTCATATCGGTTGTTCCGATGTATAGAATCTCATCCTCAACCGTAAAGTATACCTTATTAAAGCGTGCGGCGATCTTTTTGATCTTATCGAACTCAATATTAATAAAATCATCTGTGATACTCATTGAGTAAAAATATTCAATGCCTTCGGCCTCATCACGATACATGATGAAATCTTCCACAACACTGTCATCGCAGTATAATAAATAAGAATCACGGTGATCCTCACCTGACAGAATGTTAATTCTATCGTCTGAAATTTTGATCGGTGTTCTGTCTTCATCGAGAGCATCCAAATGGGGTGAAACCCTGATAGGAATCTCAACAAAATTCATGGTCAATTCCTCATTTGGGTTGATACCTGAAATAACATCATTCGGCATCCTATTTTTAACAATGACATCTCCGTTCTGGTTACGAATGGATGTCTGAATGTCACCATCAAGGAAATTCAACTGTGCAAACTCGATTAGATTGTGACAGGTGAATTTCTTCAAAAGTGTTTTGAAATTTTGTACATGTAAAATTCTACTCATAATCTCTCCTTATGTATCAATATTAAAAACGCTTCACGGCTTGATACGTTATATTTTTTTTTGATTTCTTCTATATTTTTATCACGTTCGTCCATCAGTTCTTTATCCTGTTTACTGAAATTCAATCTTTCGTATCCAGGAATCTGGTCAAAATAATAATCATAAACCGTCTTATCAGGAACATACATTTGTACCTTATTCATCTTCCCAACTATTCTCATATAATATTCAGAATGGGATAAGAAGAATGATAGTTGCCAACCGCTGCAAACCTTTTTATCGTATGGAAGTTTGGTGGTCTTATTCTGAATCTGATTTATAAAAACCCAGGGTTTAAGTTTCTCACTCAATGATATTCTCCCACATCATTTCAACCATCATATCGATAAAATGTATTTCTTGATTAAGTACAGATTTGTTCCATTTTAAGTGATCAGCGATCTTTAGAATGGCTCCGCCTGGACTGGCAAATCTGTCATAATGTTCGAAAAGGTATTCATACAGTTGTTCATATAATACCCAATTTTCTTTGAGAAGTTTTCTAACATTATCCAAATCTTTCGTTAACATCATATCGAGAATCTTTTTGTATACGTCCTCAGACGAATATGTCATGGTGTTGACCAGCTCGCCGTCAACTGAATTCTCCTGTAATGACCAGATCATTTTCCGTATATCTGGATGACACTTTTGAACGAGTTTTATCAGTGTCTTCGGGTCAGACTTTACACCTTCACTCTGTAAAATCTTAGATGCGAACACAACCATGTCTTTGATGGGTGGTTTTTCGAAGAAAATAATCTGACATCTCGATTTCAGTTCCGGTAGAAAGTATTGTTCATAGTTTGCCAAGAAAATGAATCGGCAAATCTTGTGAACATCTTCCATTAACTGACGTAACATCTTCTGTGCACCTGACTTACCGTCCGATAAGGCGTCCGCCTCATTAAGTATTACGATTTTTGGAACGGTTAGAGATGCAGCGGTAGCAAATGGTCTGACATGTTCACGAATATGATCTATACCTGTATGGTCGGATGCATTGACCCACATAGAAGGAAGACCTGTTTCCTTCAACATGATATGGGCAAACGTACCTTTACCAATACCTGGCGGACCATATAGGAACATGTTAGGTATTTCGGTTAACGCTTTTTTGAGTTTTGGTCTTATGTCGGGGTTGACTATCAGGTTTTTAAAACTGGTAGGTTCATACTTGAAAGTCCATATTTCTTTTGACAATTAACAACGTCCTCCAAATTGAATTTCTCCTTTCTTACCAACCGCCATCCCATTTTACTGGTTCGGGGTCTTTTGTTTCCTTTTTTTCTGGCTCACTCTTATCGTCACAGTCCCATACTTGATCTGCTTCTGATTTCCAAACGCTGTCCAGATTATCATCCGGTGTTACGATGGATGGCTCTGCATCAATTCGGTCAGCATGTGTATCAAAGGACGGTGGATCAGGTACGGGTGTCTTAACAAAGTTTTCTAACTCTGACATGAAATTATCAACGTCCATCTCTGCCCAACTGTTATAATTCTCGATTTCATTAATGATGGGATCATTATCACCCATGTCCATATTAGAACTAATGATCTCTGCCACCTCTTCCAAAAACTGATTTTGAAATTCATCAGTCAATTGGGGAAACTGAGTGGAGTATTGTATAATATGGTTACTCATAATTTCAATGGCGAACGTCTGCATCAAAACCTGTAGACCACATTTATTATAAACGTCCATTACCGATTCTGAATTACCAATCTCGTAATGTTCCTTGACCAGTTCTTTAATTTTATCGGGTGATGTTTCCATGATTACATTATATACCATTTTGAAAGTAAAGTAAACCTAAGAACGAGGAATATCCATTTTTGGTAAATATTTGAATGCTTTTTCAACCAGTTCGTCTAATTCGGGATAACCAACTTCGAACATCGGTTTCATTAAGACGTACAGTTCAACGTCTCGGATCAGGTGAATCTTGGCAGCGCTGCATGCTAAGTGACCCCACATTTTGTCCACTTCTTCGACACCTTTCCTATTATGGCGGAATTTACGGTGGTATTCAAGATGAACATGAGGCGGCCACTTCTTTGCGAATTCGTCAAGCCACCTATGCACTTTCTCCATGCCGTCTGGTTGCCTGAGAATTATTCTGGTATCTTCGACATGTGTTTCTATATATGGCATTATGATGAATGAACGTAAACGTTGTGTTTAATTTGTAGGGCATCGATGGCCTCTTTGGCCTCTTTGAGACCCATACCAGTGTGTTCACGATACAATTTGATGGCATGAATCTTTTTGCCGTCACGCATTAGGGAGAGATATTCCTCAACCCGAACATCTATATCGGATCCTTCTCCGGAGCCGATGAATATGGCACGAACACGATGTACCAGTGTATGAGCACCTTGATATTTGTCTGCCATTATCCCCATTGCTTCTTCACGACTATGGGCAGAAACGGTATCCATGGTTAAGTCCATGACACCACTTTCGGTATCTTCTGTCATTATGGCAGTAGCGAAAAAATCACTCATGTATAGCTCCTTTTACCAACCTCTTTTGCTGGCTTTCAACGGATTGATTTTCTTTTTCAATTCTTTGACAACTTGTTCTGGATCGAATTTGTTGGACGCCAAGCCACAACCAAGTTTCCACTGGGCCGCCGGCATCAGGTATGACATGCAAACCTTTGCTCCGTCTGGGTGTGTGAATACTTTGGTACATTCGGGTCTTACCACTGTTGAAACCACACCTTTCATATCCGTCACTTCGAAATCCTTTGTCAAACAATCTTCACAAACAGGTTCACGGGGTTTTTCTGGGTGCAGTAATTCTTTTATGACTTCTTTAACCATCGTTCTGTCTCCTTTTCTATTGTAATAATTCAGTATAACAGGTTATTCATCCTCTGGCAACTCAGTGAAATGATATTTAAACCATTTCCCGACTGCACGCAACGGGCCAGTTACACCTTCATCTTTCTTTAACATTCCGCTCAGAATCATACCTGGCCACCAAGATATCCATTTTAACATAGTTAATATATGCCATGACTCTGGTTCATATACACACCAACATAGAATACCAATGATTAACCAGATTGTTATAAACATTGCTATCGCCATCTGACCTCTCCTTTAAAAGGAACGGGCAGGCACATGCCCGCCCGCTTCTTTTATTGTACTCTTTCTTTTAGACTACGAGCGGCTTTAAACCTCACGACCCTTCGTGCTTCGACAAAAACCTTTTCACCTGTTTTAGGATTTCTGGCTTGCCGCGGGGCGGTCATTTTGGTTTCAAACTTGCCGAAATTCGGCATCGTAACCTTTTCACCTTTTATAATACTCTCGACTAACCCATTCAGTACAACATCAATTACAATCCCCGCTTCTTGTGGTGTAATACCTGTCTTCGCAGACACGTATTTTTTAAGTTCACCTTTTCCCATTTACGTCACCTCACTATGAACATGATATTATTATACACTATATACCATTATATGTAAACTTTAATTCTTTGCGCATTTACATTGTTCGTCAATATTAGTATAATGATCGTATGATAATGGAAAAATTTATAACTGGAACAGGTCAGGGGATTCTTGTTCATCCTGAGTGTGATTGTACAGCTCGGGGTGGTAATTGCGTTATACACAATCCATCTGACCACCATATGAAAGATTGGCCCACACACTGGCGTGACGATAGAAGAATCATGGAACGTCTATGTTCGTGTGGTGTTGGTCATCCAGACCCTGATGATCTTGCGTTTCAAGTTATGATGGCAAAGAAGTTTGGTAGGCCGTATGATCATCTCGGTGTACACGGGTGTTGTGGTTGCTGTAACAGTGACCTTAAACATATAGGGCTCGACATGCCCCAAAATAAAATATGAAAGGAGAAAAACTCTTATGAAAATGTCAATTAGTAAATGGGTAGGTGTTGGTTTTTTAGCCGTTCTTTTGATCGCCGGTATATTTACAGCCGGGTCGATTGTTGAAACGGTAGATAAAGGCACCTTCCAGGTTAAACAGGCGGCGATCTCTGGTGCGATGAGTGCCAAGATGACGCCAGGTCTTTGGTTCCAGAATTTCGGTGATATCGATCCCTGGCCCAAGGCGGAAACTTATTTCTTCACCCACGACAATGATACAAAGGGTGATAGCGATGTGGACACCTCAATCGAGGTACGGTTTAATGATGGTTCTATGTGTAAAATTTCAGGTACAGTCCGTATTGTATTGCCGGTATCTGAACAGCAAGCGATTGTGCTTGTAACAGAACGAGGTCACAAAACCTATGTCGATCTGCAGGAAAAACTCATCAAACCGACAGTCCGTAACGTTCTACGTTCGACTGCCAACCTTATGACTGCCCGGGAATCTTACTCAGAAATGAGATCAGATTTCATCTCAATGGCTCGTGATCAAATCCTTAACGGTGTTTACAAAACAAGGGAAGATACCAAACAGGTTGAAGACCTTGTAACCGGCGAGAAGATTTGGAAACAAGTCAAGGTTTTGAAAAAAGCCGAAGACGGAAGTACACTTCATGAACCTAATTCGATGGAAAACACCGGCATTACGCTGGCGAACTTTGAAATCAAATCGTTCGTGTATGAGAAGAAAGTTCAGTTGCAGATAGCCAAACAACAGGAAGCACGTATGGCCGTTGAGACTGCCAAGGCGAGAGCCGAGCAGGCGAAACAGTTAGAACAGCAGACTGTTGCTGAAGGTAAACAGATGGTTGCCATGGCTAAATACGCTGAAGAGCAGTTGAAAGTCAAAGCCGTTGTTGAAGCTCAGAAAAACAAAGAGGTTCAGGAACTTGACGCTTTGAGAGACAAACAGGTTGCCGTAACAGCTGGCGAGAAACGTAAGGAAGTTGCCCAGTTGGATAAGGACGCTGCTGGTCTGAAAAAACAAGAGCTGATTCTGCTCGGTGAAGGTGAGTCCAAAAGACGCCGTTTGAATATCGATGCCGATGGTGCCTTGAAACAAAAACTTGCCACGTATGAAGTTGTTGCAGGTAAATTTGCTGACGCCATTGCCCAGTACCAAGGCGATTGGGTTCCCACGACCATCATGGGTGCTCGTGACGGACAGCAAAATGGTAACGGTGCTCAGGCACTTATCGATCTTTTCACTACTAAGGTTGCCAATGACTTAGCGCTCGACATGAGTGTCAAAGCCGGCAAACAAGTAACTGTAAAATAATCGGTCTATCAAATCAAAGGGGGCGTAACTGCCCCCTTTTACAAAGGAGATCAAAATGTTTTTTGCAAAATTGACGATATTTTTTATTTTTGTTGGTGGTTGTTATTGTCTCTGGCGATTCATTATTAAACCAACACTGGAAGCAAACGGTGTTGAATGTGATGACAAACCACAATTGACGACTCAGGAATTACGTGGAATACAACTCGTCAAAGACCTGTCAAACGCTAAACGTGACGCTGAAGCCATGAAAGATATCAAAGGCATGACAGTAGAAAAGGCAGAGGCGGACGCAGTGATCAATTCTATAGAGCAAGAGTTGGCAGAATACAATAAGGACTTGACAGACGAGGACTAACCTGTTATACTGAGGTATATGAAAAAATCTGAAATCACAGTCACGTTTCAAAAGACATCGAACGGCAAATACCTGATTGATATGGGTGAGGAATATGGCCGGTTGGTGTTTGCTGATATGACCAAAGATCGAGTTCTCGGCTACAAACATATCACGTACAGTCGGTCTTACATGGACGTTGTGACGGCAAAATACGGCGGAGATCGGAGACAATTTGAAGTTCCCACCCGTGATTCATATGTGTTCAATATGAAATTTAAACGGGACGAAGACGGTAAGAAAGGTGTACCACGGGGTACGATACCCCAAAAGGTCACTAACTTTTTGATCGCCGTTTTCGAAAAACTATCCGTTGATGGTCGTCTACCAGAGAAAAATTTACCGAAGTTAGAAAAGATAATCAAGAAAACAGATTTCAATTTATTGAAAGTCAAAAAATCCAAACCAAAAAAACGTAAGAAAAAGGTGGAGAAACCCACACCCCAACAGGTCGAACAGACCAACGAAGCGTTTGATATCTTACGAAGGAGTCTTAATGGCGAGAATGGTTCTTAGAAAAGGTTACGATTGTAACCGATGCGGAAGGAAAGGTTGTGCAGGAGATGTACTAAGAGACAAAAGAGGAAATATTCGAAAACATTTAAGTTGTCCCGGCCAGATGCAACAGTCACGTATGAAAACCACCTTACTGGAACGTGCCAGTGAGAATCCAGGGTCTTTTCAAGCATTAGGTGTTGTCTTGGCTACAATGGGATTACAGTTCGATCAAGTACCACGTTATCCGTTTTTCAGGTTCATAGCAAAAGATACAGATCAGGAGTTTCTTAACAATAATAATATATGAAAGGAACAAAATGAGACATCAGTTTTGTTTAGCCATTAGTGCCACGGTATTTGGTGTAGGTTTATTCTTTAGTCTGTTTGTGTTGATCGTCATGACCCCGGATATGAATCTGAATGCATTGTGGGGTCTACTTATTCCGCTGGCGTCATTTGTATATGGCGTTTACTGGATAAATCGCATTGACGAACTTCTAAATATCACCTACGAGGGATGGCGCCGATGATGCAATTTGATTCTAAAAGGAGACCAGAGAAGAAATTGAAACCCTTAGTAGAAGGC
>JAEHCK010000050.1 GCA_020696345.1 Thermoplasmata archaeon
GAATCTGTCCTGGACATTGAACACGGATGATACTGTAGAATACATGATTGAATACAAAAATGAGACAATTGGAACATGGAGATCTCTTGATAACATATCACACCCATCTCATATATATAACCACACCGACCTGAATGACGACGAGGTTTATTATTATCGCATCCAGGCAAAGAATTACTTACCTCAACTCTCAGGGTTTTCGACCCCCGTTAGTGCGGTGCCAGAGGACTCTATACCCCCGGCAATACCTACCGGGCTAACTGTTTTCTCGGCCACGAATGATACGATAACATTGATCTGGGAGCCGAACACAGATGCAGATTTTGAAGGATACAACATATACCAGAGTAAAGTACCAGATCCGAGTGATTGGGGTGAATCGTTAAACGATGCTGAGCTAATAACGAATGAATATTATATTAACACCGGCTTGGATGAGCAAACCACTTATTATTATGTTGTTACCGCCCTGGACGAGGTGCCGAATGAATCTGGTTACTCAAAGATAGTTTTTGGTAACACCACTCTCGGCCCGCACGCACCCGAGATCAATCAATCGGTTAAAGACTTCGAAATTGCTGAGGATACATACAACGACACGACCATTAACCTGTATCGCTGGTTCAAGGATATAAACAACGACCCATTGAAATTCCGATCCGAAGTCCAGGAAAACATCAGTGTTACGATATTCCAGGAGAATGGGACAGTAGTTTTGATACCGAAGAAGAATTGGAACGGCCAGGAGACGATTACATTCTATGCAAATGACAGTGTGTACGAGATAGCTGATGATGTTATAATAACGGTCATTGGGGTTAATGATGTGCCGGATTCACCTGAGATAATCACACCAGCACTAGGGCTTGAGGTCGAGAACGGCACTGCAATAAATTTCTCGGCAGTCTGCGATGATCCTGATATTGTCTATGGGGATAAATTAACATATACCTGGTCGTCGAACATCTCGGGCAAGTTCGGTGAAGGGACGAATTTGACAGATGTACAATTAACAACAGGACAGCATCTAATCACATTGAATGTGACGGACATCGCAGGTGAAAGCGTTGTTGCCACAATTAAGATAACGATAAAAACCGATGAGCTTAATGGTAATGATGGCCAGCCGGGGGATGGTGCACAAGCAATTTTATTAATTGGCGCAGTAATAATCGTGATTGTGGTCATTCTGATCATAATATTTTTTATCTTCTTCAAAAAGAAAAAGAAAACGGATAAAAGTGAAGATAAACAAGAGGAATCGAAGGCTCAGGAGCAACAGCAAACTCAAACTCTCCCTCAACAAGTACGGCCTGGCCAACAGAAATTTTGTGCAGTATGTGGTCAGGGAATGAAATTTATATCGCAGAATCATCGATATTATTGCGATTACTGCAAGAAGTATGAGTGAGTTTATTCATAAGATCCGAATTTCATCAACCCGCCTCCCACATTCCACATCTCAAATCCCGAATTAATCAATAATTAACTAATTATTGTCAATATTTCATAGACAATTGGACAATACCCTACCTTAATTTAAATAATTTGAACCTCATTCCACATCACAACCTCCCCCAAAACCTGGTGATATCATGGCATTTGCAAAACGCGAAGCGTACGAGCGTGAACTGGTTCAGATAATCAGTGATAAACATAAACGGTTATACGGCCAACGTGGAACACACACCGATGGGATAGACGTTCTATTTTTTATCGGTTCTGCAAATGAAAACTGGACATATAGTATCAGATGTGAAGTCAAAACCGGGATAAATACTACAAGATATTTTAGCAAGAAATTATTGGTGCAATATCAGAATTATATGCGGCTCCTTCGTGAATACAAGGTAATGACCTTTTATTGTTTCAGGACCTTAACCAAAAAGAAAACTATCGAAAAGAAAAACAGAAAAGGTGAAGTTTTAAAATCAATAGAATTTCGTGACGGGCGCCCTGAGGATAAATGGCGAATATTCAGTGTAGATTATGTGCCTCAAAACAATAAGGGCACGCCTTACCTGGATTTTTACCATGAAAACGGTATGACCATCGAACGGTTCTTGAAGTTATTTGACAGATTAATGGATTAACTATTAATGGCCAGGAGTTAGGGTAGGAATTAGGTACGAGATGATAGTGTGAATTCATTACACTGAAAGCAAACAACTGATAACTAAAAACTGTATTTTGACTCTCGACTCCCCGGACTCTCGACTCCCTAGACTTATAAATAAAAGATTGTTATTATAGAAAAAAATAAAACAACAAACAGGTGATGATGTATGCCAGTAGTAAACATTTATATGTGGGCAGGTAGAACCAAAGAGCAAAAACGAAAATTAGCACAAGGGATAACTGAAGTGTTCGAGTCAGCGGCCGGTGTGCCGCCCGAGGCGCTGCATATCATATTTCAGGATATCTCCAAAAGCGACTGGGCCATGGCTGGCAAACTGTGCAGTGACGGCGAATCGTGATCTAATGTACAACAACGAAGAACTGACACGAATATGTACAGGAGTATACAACCATCTATTGCTGACCCTTGATAAAAGTGCACCAAAACAGAAAAAAACAATTCTGGCCGAGTTTTATCCATATACAAACCTGAAACTTACAATTCGAAATCGCGGCAATAGATCATTTATTCGAATGTCAGATATATTATCGGATGCGCCTGAAAAAGTACTGGTCTCCGCGGCGAATGTGATAATCTCCCAGCAGTTGAGGGTCAAATGCGATAAAGAGCCTAGAAATATTTACAGGAATTACATTTACAGCGAGAAAATGCGTAAACGCCTAAATGAGCTGCGCACCAAACGCGCGACCAAGAGGGTAATTGGCTATAAAGGTAAATATCATGATCTAAAAGAATATTTCAACGCGATTAACTCGAGATACTTCGAGAATGGTAAATCGAACCCAACTGTGACCTGGAGTGCAGGCGCGAGCAGATCGCGGGTAGGTCATTTTGATTCTGACCTGAACACGCTCGTGGTCTCACGGCGGCTGGATAAATATAATACTCCGAGATATGTAATTGAATATGTCATTTATCACGAGATGCTCCACTGGTATTACCCGGGCAAGTATGTAAATGGCCGGTGGTGCGTGCATAGGCCCGAGTTCAAACGTGCAGAAATTATGTTCGAAGATTTTGAGCGCGCAAAAAAGTGGTTGAAGAATAGAATTACTTAGAAAAATATTTATATTCTTATAGTTTAATCGTATATCAGATTATTAGCCATTGATCATTTACTATTAATAATGCATTCTTTAAAATCGAGAAGAGAGATAAAATAGCAATATCCAACAAGGATAATTTTTACAGCGAGAATTTGATATCCAGGCGGCATTTGATTTGGCAAAAAAGATTTTAAGGGTTACCAAAAAAGGCGGTCATGGTTTTGGCACCTCTGCAGTTTTCCTAACCTCAATTTGTACGATCCTGGGTGCGATCATGTTCCTGCGATTTGGTTATGCGGTTGGTAACCTTGGGTTGGTTGGTGCGTTATCAATAATACTCTTGGCACATCTGATCACCATTCCCACAGGCATGGCCCTTTCAGAAATTGCAACCAATCTCAAAGTGGGTGGTGGGGGCGAATATTATATAATCAGTCGTTCGTTCGGTACCAGCATTGGCTCGTCGATCGGCGTGATGTTATATGCATCTCAAGTCATATCAGTGGCATTCTACGTAATTGCCTTTGCCGAGATCTTCAAAGCAGATATGTTCATACCCCTCAGAGAAATATTTTTACCCTTAATAGATATGTTCGAAAATTATACCCACTTATCATTCGATCCCAGGATGGTTAGTTTACCGTTGGTATTAATTTTAGTGGGATTGATTTTAAAACGTGGTGCAAATATTGGGATCAAGGTCCTCTGGGGGATCTTCGTTCTGTTGATCGTAGCGGTAATAGTATTTCTACTGGGCAGCCCGATCCAGGGCGGGAGCAATGGCAACGCGATGGGTACCATAAGTAATGGTGCTGCGTTCCCGATAGTCTTTGCAATAATATTTCCCGCATTCACCGGTATGACCGCCGGTGTGGGTTTGTCAGGTGACCTGAAGAACCCGCGAAAATCGATCCCGAACGGCGTATTATTAGCCATAACAACCGGATTGATAATTTATGTTCTGGTGATCATCAAGCTGTTTTACAGCGCACCTCTGGATACATTATCTTCCAACCAACATGTGATGTACGATATCGCGCTTTGGGGCCCCATCGTGTTGTTAGGATTGGCGGCAGCTACGATCTCCTCGGCAATCGGCTCAATTTTGATCGCACCGCGGACTCTGCAAGCTTTGGGGAATGATAAAATATTTCCCCATGATAAGATCAACTCCAGCCTGAGCAAAGGTGAAGGAAAAACAAACGAGCCAAAAAATGCCATGTACCTCTGTCTTGCGGTTGCCGTGGTCTTCGTATTGATCGGTGACCTGAATGTAGTTGCTTCGATCATCACAATGTTCTTTTTGATAACCTATGGCACAGTATGCTTGATCTCGTTTTTGGAACATTTTGCAGGTAATCCATCGTACAGACCGACCTTCAGGACCAAATGGTACCTATCGCTTATGGGTGCGGTTCTATGTTTCGTCATGATGTTCCAGATACATCTTATGTATGCAATAATGGCAATAGTGATCATGATAATTATCTATAAGAGTCAACAATATGCCGACAGCGAATCGCGTAGTTTTGCCGTGATCTTCCAGGGTGTAATGTTCCAGGTCAGCCGTTGGATGAAGATCGCACTGCAGAAGTCAGGGTCAAAACCGGATAAATACAACTGGCGACCATCGGTGATCGCGATCTCCAGCCATGCGGTGGATAGAGCGGCGCCAAAAGACCTTCTTAGATGGATCTCGTCATATTATGGGTTCGGTACATTGATACATTATATCAAAGGACGGTTGGATAGGAAATCTGTCCGGGCAGCCAAACGAGTGGAACAAGAACTTGTTGAGCAGATCAATATCTCGAAGGCAAATTACTCGGTCACCACCGTGGTCTCACCGTCATTACGAACCGCAGTGGCACAGGCGGTACAATTCTCGGGCATATCGGGGTTGGATAACAATACCATACTTTTCGAATACCATCAAAATCGAATGAAAGAGTTGGATGATATCGTGGACGGTTGTAAACTGGTCGATGCGATCAGGTTCAATATATTTGTGCTGCGGTCCACCGAACATAATTTCGGATTCAAAGAAAAAATACATATCTGGTTAACCAAGAGCGATTACCGGAACGGTAATTTGATGATAATATTATCATTCATCCTGATGGCAAATCCCGACTGGGCAGATAGTAAAATAACAATATTTACGGCGTTTCCCAAAGATAAACAAGAAAAACAGATCGCTCAGATCAAACATCTGATCCAAAAGGGCCGCTTACCAATCACTTTAAAGAATGTACAATCTTATACATATACCGATAAAAAGTCTCTTAACAAATTGATCTATTCCAAATCAAAGAATGCAGACCTAGTGATAATGGGCTTCACCCAGAAACAATTAGAAAAATATGGTGTCGAGGTATTCAATCAGCGCGATAAACTGCGGGAAACGTTGTTCATCAGTGCAGGTGAGATCATCCATATCTCTTAATATTTGAAGTGTTGTTGATTGACAGATGCCTGGATTAATTGTTGATTGGCAGATGCCTTGATCGATTGTTGATTGGAAGATACCTTGATTATTTGTTGATTGACAGATGCCTGGATTAATTGTTGATTGACAGATGCCTTGATTAATTGTTGATTGGCAGATGCCGGTTTCTATTCAACATCAATTAAGCTTGATTACATCCAAATCAAAACGTAAAAGTGCAGTTAATATCTCTTTTTAAAATATCCAAAGGCCAAAAATATGGTCGATAATAGTATGATCGAAAATACTAGAATTGCACTATAGCAGCCGGAGCCGATTTCCGCTGTTTTTGGGTATATTATTTTATATGTAATGTTAATAGGATCTTTTATGTTCATATTTGTCCACTCAAAAATAAATTCGTCACCCGATTTAACGGAAAAAGCATCGGAATACGATTCATTGTCAGAAACAGCTTTCAGGATCTTATTATTATCTTTATTCGTTAATCGAAAATCGATCTCATCATCGGAAAAATTAAGAACTGTCCAGTTATAATTTAACTCTCCAGCGCCGGTTTTTAGTGTCAATTTATAAGATTCACCGGGTGGGACTAACCTGCCTTGGGTATTTTCCTTTTTCCCATCTTCGGCTATAACATATATATTGGACCCTAAGAGGATCAACATAAGAAACGTAAAAGATATTAATACAGCCAGGAATTTGATCTTCATGTGGACACCTTTTTGCATTTCGATTTATTAATAATTCATGAATATATAAATGTTCCTTTTTCTCCCAGGTTGGTATTACATAAACTACCATTGAAGGTAAAAAAATCAAGCACTCGTCGTCAGGCAACTCGTACTACAGATAGAACTGTTGTTGAAAATATAAAATATTGTTCATGTAATTTCAGAAGATAATCGCGAGTACTGGTCCGATTATACCTAGATCGAGTATTCAGAGGCTGTGCTTACGATTTCTCAAATACTTCATAGAACATAAAGAAAATCTACTTGTACCCAATGTCCAAATTAAAACCTCCAAAGAAAAGAAAAACTTGGAGTTTTGCGTTTTAATAATCAGCAATACACATAATAATTTATCTATCACGAACGCAAAACATCAGTTATTAATTTTCTTTTTTAATTAGATTTTTAACCCTGGGGTTGAATTTGTAATTGGTTAGGTTTTATTACTGGTGTTGCATAGGTTTGTGGAGTTTCTGGAACTACCTGTGGTTTTAGTGTGGGTGCTTCAAGAGAAACAGGTATAGATACAGTTGATGTTGTTGTAGTATCTTGTGTAATTTGGCTTAGTTCATTAGAAGTTGAAGGGATTTTCGCAGGTGGAAGTTGTGGTGTTTGAGCAGTTTGTATTATACTTGGGACTTGGGTTGGTGTTCCTGTTGTGCTAACAGATGGTTGTTGAGCCACTGTAGGTAAAGATGGTGTTACAACTTGAGACTGTTGTAATGAACTGCTTGGTGTTGCAGCTTGGACAGGTTGTTGTAAGATAGCTGACTGTTGTGGTTGGGCATCTCCTATACTGATTACTTGTGTTGGTAATGGCTTGGTTGTATACGATGTTTCAATAGATAATTTCTTATTTTCTCGTTTTTTCTGTCTTAAAATAATAAATAATATTGATAAAATTATGATTATTATTATGATAATTCCCAGTAAGATTAATAATAAATTATCTGATTTTTCTCTTTTGTCCTGCTGGTCACCATTTGATTGGCCATTTACTTTCTTAATTTCTAAGGTTATTGTATGATTAGATCTTACCTTCTCACCGCTGTTTATTGATATAGCTATGACGAGGATTTCATATTTTCCTGGCTGGATATTCTCTGGCGCATCGATCTTTAAAGTTCGAATACCAAAATTTCCTTTACCAAGTTGTAGATATGAATAATCATCAAGTTGTATATATTCTGATATATTACTTTCTTGGATCTTTATATTTATTATATCATCGGTTGTTCCAAGATTTGTAATTGTTAAGGATACATTTGCTTTCCCACCTTGATATATTGAGATGAGTTCTGGACCCGTAATTGTGATTTTATAAATCTCTTCAATTTGTATTGGTAATTCAACTTTAAACCATAAGACATCACTTTCAAACGAATTTCTTAATTCTCTATCTTTATATGAAATAATTTGCCAATAATATATCATCCCATCTTTTAAATCCTCTATTTTATAACTAGTATTTGCAATTTCAGATTTAAACATGCCAGGTGGATTTTTAATATCGAAAAAAATGTCGAATGTAACATTTTTTATATTCGGATCGATCAGTTCCCAAGTCAGATTTACTGCTGTACAATTTATTGTGATTGCATTTAGGGGAGAAATAATAGTAATTTCAGGGATAATAGGGGTCCAAGTATTTACAATTATAACCAGCGGTGGTGATTCTACAATATCATTACCAGCGATATCGGTTGCGCGCCATTTTAACATATTATTCGTACCGTTTGGCACAGTTATATTCATCCGGACATCAATCTTCGTACTATTATTCAATCCTTCAACCAATTTCCAAGAGCTCCAAGTTTTTCCTTTGTCTATTGAAATTGAATATTCTATAGTTGATGCATTAACACCGGAAGTTTTGTCAGAAATCGTGATTCCCACTTGAACTTTTTCAGTTAAGGAAATATCGTTGCTCATTGGCCATGCATTAGAGAATTCTACGCCTTCAGTATCTACCAATATTCTATAAGGTTTGCTTTCAGTTGGTCCATTGCCAATAGAATCTGATGCGTGCCATTTAATCAGATTATTTTTTCCCTCCTTTAATGTAACAGCATCTTTAACTACTATACTTTCAGCAGGGTTCAAGTTAGGAACTAACTGCCAATTTTCCCAGGTAATTCCATCATTGGTAGAAATCGAATGTGTAATAATTGAGCTATTCACCACCCCTCCACCAGTATCAGTTATTGTAACACCAACAAGAACTTCTTTCTTAGTATACCATGTTTTATTGTCAGGGATAAAATTTGAAAAAGTAACATTATTTGCATCAATTCTTAAACTAAAAGTATTATTTGAATTATCACATTCTACAGGAATATCAGTAATTTTTATTGAATAATTATAACCATCAGTATATGTGATGTTTGGAGTAATTAATTTGATGTAAAATGGTTCACCAGAAATAGGAGAATCTTTCCATTGATTATCATAATCATCTATTATTGTCACATTGAATTCGTTATCTGGTGGATAAACATCCGTGGTGTTTTCGTATACAACAGTTAAACCAGAAATATTAAGCTCTTCACCACCTCTGACCAAGTCATTTGTTTTAACAACTTGTTCATTTTCATTTTTTATTGTTAAAGTTCCATTAAATATTAGATCATTTTCTATTTTATATACATCTGTAGTATTGAACCACGCTGGCAATAATGTTTTACTTGTTGCATAAACTGTTGCATCGTGAAGATCTTCATCAGGATAATTCCATTTAAATGTTAGATTAAAATCAATAGTCCATAAACTGAATAAATTATTTGCACTTGATGAAGTGTCGATCGAAATATAATTGTCTGGATCTGAAAGTTCTGAAAATTGTTTTGTCGTACTATCCCATTGTAATTGAATATTTTTCCCAATTGGGTCTAAAATTAATTTTACTGTTTTTAAATCATCAATAGAGGCAGTATTTAAAACCTTGACTCTAAAGGTATATGGATTTAATTTTGAATATATCAAATTTGTTTGAGTATTATTATCAAGTAATTCCAAAGTAGCAACTGACATGATCGGGGTAAAAGAGAATTTAGCTACAAAAACATCATCGTTACCTGCATATGTTTTATTAAAACATCCTGGAGTGAATGGAAAATCTATAGATTCAGTATCCCCTGTGATATATGCATTACCTGCGAAATCTAATGATATTGCATTACCATATTCATAACTAGTTCCACCTAAATATGAAGAATATAAAAGCTTTGATCCATTCCAAGAGAGCTTGCAAATGAAAGCATCTCTAAGGCCTTTTAATGAACTTTGATTTGCATCTAAAGTTACTGGGAAATTAGATGATTCAGTATCACCTACTATAAGGATATTACCAATGGAATCAAGTTCAATATCATAGGCCTGATCACTGTCATCTCCGCCAATAAATGTGGAAAATATAAGGTTAGAACCTGATTGATTAAGTTTTAACACATAACAATCACCATATGTACCCCCTTTAAGAGTTTTATTATATGCATTCTTCGTGATTGGAAAGTCCGACGATCTCGTTCGACCTGTTATTACTGCATTTCTAATGGAATCAATATCTATTCCAAATGCCCAATCTGTACCAGATCCTCCAATGAAGGTAGAATAAACAAGCTGAGAACCCGTTTGATTTAATTTTATTATAAAGATATCATAATTGCCTCCTTTATGGGTTCTACTAAATGCTCCTGGTGTAGTCGGAAAATTAGTAGAAGAAGTCTTCCCTGTTACATATACATTATAATTTGCATCTATTGCGATATCATGCCCAATATCTAAAAAATCATGACCAATTAATGTAGAATAAATTAGGCTTGAACCTGTTTGGTTGAGTTTAAGGATAAATACATCGTAACTCCCTTTATACTCTGTTTGAAATGCATTTTGAGTAGTTGGAAAATTTGATGAATGTGTACTACCAGTAATGTATGCATTTCCGATTGCATCTATAACGATTCCTTCACCCATATCTGCATTATTATCACCAATGAAAGTTGAATAAATTAGGTTTGAACCGTTCTTATTAAGCTTTAATGCAAAAATATCCCAGTGACCACTTTGTGTTCTATTAAACGCACTTTTTGTAGTTGGAAAATCAGAAGACCAAACCCATCCTGTAACATATGCATTTCCTATTTTATCTACTGCTATATCATGACCATATTCGTGATCACTACCACCAATATATGTAGAATAAATGAGCGATGATCCGGACGGATCCAATTTTGTTATAAAAACATCAAAATAATTATTATATGATGTATTGTATGCACCAGTTGTATTTGGAAAATCCGGTGATCTAGTTTTTCCTGTTATATATGCACATCCTGATAAATCAGTTGCAATAGAATAACTATAATCATTATCACTCCCACCTAGATAAGTTGAATATTCTAATTTTACATTTGGATCTATAATTAAAATCTCTTTTTTATTATATTCCTCCGACATCTCAAAACCATATTCTAAATTATCTAAAATTACAAATCTGCTATTGATAGGCCGTCGAAAACTTGTGTAATTCTGATAAACAACTAAATCTCCATCAATAATATTTTTAATATCTGTTTTAATTATCAAATTTCCAGAAGAATCAATATCTAATCTATTAGCACCATTATATTTCATTTTTATCTGATCTATTTCAGCCCTTGGATATACAATGAAATCATATTTTAAACCTTTTCCATTAAAATAATATCTAAGGTCTATACCATTGTATAAATTTTCATAATATATTTCTCTATAATTTGGCACATCAGTGCACCATTTCGACGAATCGTTTCCATAAAAAAAGTTGCTACTCCAGTGTAATTTTTCTCTTCCAATGGGCTTTACATGATTTGCACCCACGAACTCCTGTTTGAGTATCACATGACGATACTTAACTGGTTTAGGTGGTTCCAACTTAGCTATCGGACGAAACGGAAATTCTGACTCTTGACTCTCGACTCCAGGCTCTACAGACTCTCGAATATCAAACCAGACTCCATCATCCGTGAACCATAGCCCACAGCCCGGTACATAAAATTGAACTTCATTATTCTCGTATTGACCATGATTAATAGTGAAAAATTTTAAAGTATTAATAGGATATTTATTGGTATTTATTAGGGATGATTTATTATATAAAATCTCAGAAAATTGAAGATCTTTAGATATTGTAAGACTAGAATTGATCTCAATGGTTGAAAATCCTACTGTGATTATAATCATTATAAATATAGTAAACATTTTTTTTCGCATAATATTACCCTTTAATAGATAAATACATAAATCCTTTTTCTTTTTGTATAAAATCTAATACATTTAATTTATAAAAAGAAATCGCTTAATTTTTTTCGATCTTTTTAATTTCATTATTAATTGATTTTAAAACCCAGACTATTACTTTTTTATTTGAAAGATTTATTTTACCAATAATTACACCATAAGATGATATATTTATTAAAATATGATATTTGGGCATATAAATTCTTTCATCAAATGATATTAAATTATTGATTGATGCTTTTTTTGGACCTTTTTTAAAATATTTATATTTCTTGGATTTAAGTATTTCTTCTATTTTTTCTATAAGAAGTAGTTTAGGTATGCAATATGATTTTAGGAAATGACCAATTAATTTTTTAATTGAAATAAATAATATAATACAGAAAATTAAAGATATTATAAAAATAATAAAATTCTTCAGTATTGGATTAAAAATTATTGAAATAATCAAGTTTATAAATACTATAGAAAAAAATAAGATTAAAAAATTAAACAATACTGTACCATTAATCCAATTGTATTTTGTAAATTCTGATCTCATCAAATATCCAAACATAATTATCCCAATAATAATAAATACAAATGAAGTTAGAATATTTTTTAAACTAAACGGCATAACTTCAAAATAATTGAGAAATAATATTAGAAATCCAAAGAAAATTATAAGAATTGCTCCATTAAATGGAGATACTTTAATATATTTTGCTTTAATACATATTTTTTTCTTCGAATCTTTATAGTTATATTTATCATAATCTAATCCATATTCTTTTTTCATCCGTTTATTTTTTAAAATCAAATAAGTATTCATAAAAATAAGGATCGCACAAATTATCCAAGTAAATAGTTTTAGTATTTCAACGGAATTATCTTTTGTATTGGGATCATACTTATAATGTAAATTTATAGTTTCGTTAGTTGGGTTTTCGAATACTAGCCAATAATCACCATCTTTCGGTGGGATAAATCTAAATGTCTGGGAAGTTATATTATCTGAAGCCTTAAGTTGTTTATATTTAGAACCATTTTTATTTTCTATCCAAAAATTAATAGAAGTATTTCCATCAATATTCCATTTAATAGGATAACCCAGATCGCCATAGAGCTCAGGATATCTTTGCCGATGAGTATCAAATGGGGTCAATTTAACATGTTTATCTTCTACAGGTATCCGACCAGAAAAAAATACATTAACGATGATCAACCAAATTATTATCCCTACAAAGATAGCTATAGCTATTTTCTGATATCTTTTTAATGGCTTTTTATCATTCTCTCTTTTTATTAAATATTTTTTAGAATAGATAACATATGTTAAGATCAAAATTGGAATTAAAATGTAGATTATGACCATAGGTTCTTCGATTCCCTCGGAATCCCATAATATTAATTTGTTTATGGTAAGATTGACAGACCTGTTTTGATTAGCGTTCTTCCAAACAAAAGTATAGTCATCTCTTTGTTCAAATATAAATTCCCCCTCATCATGTGTTTGATTTTGATTTGAAGAAAAATAATAGATCTTATTTTCATCCTTATCTTCAAGCCAGAACTTGACAAAATCATTGGTATAATTCCTTATGTTCCATTCCCATGAAATTTGTTTATTGGGTCTTACATTAGTAAAATTATATTCATATTTATTACTGGGTTTCAATGAAATATTCTTTTCATGAATAATAGAAGCTTCTGGTGTCTCCGAGCTTGAAATCAAATAATTAGTAACCATAATTACAAAAATAAGAAGTAATAAGCTCAAGAATGTTATAATAATTGATATCCCAATATCTTTCCATTTTCTCATATCAACAACTTCTTATATAATAGTATAGAAAATGGTAGTTATTAATCTTCCCTTTGAGATGGAGTTTCTGGGTTAATATAAAAATTAGTAAGTTTTACCGACAAATTTGTCCATTTTCTTTCTTCCTTTCTAAAACCACAATATTAAAAATAACTAATATTAATATTAACACAATTCCTACTAATAATATTTATATTCATTGTTCCATTATCTCAATTTTAAAAATAGTTTGTTTCATTAGATATAGTTTTAATTGTTTGGTTATTTACACTTCCATTTACCCTCCCATACCCATCCTCCTTCATAATGTATTAGATGATCCCATATACAACCTACTGCATCCAAAATTTGACCACCACACGTTGCACCAAGACAAATTGCTACTGCCAAAGGACCAGCTACCAACATATACCAACATAATCGTAAACCTGAAAGACATAAATAATATCCTTCGGGATTCTGAGCTGCATCCAAACCTATACAACCAACGAATCCCTTCCAGTCACCATCAACAACCCATTTGCCTTCCCAATGGCCGAATCCATCTTCATAATGCCATGTACCCCATTTTTTACAATAGGGAATACCAAAATAACGACCTCCTTTTCTGCAACATGACATTCCTACACTGAATTTCCCAGTGGGATCTATCTCATTAGTTGGATTATTATGGACGTAGATGTACATATTAAGTCCATCTGTAACTCCTTCAGGGTCTCTTTGCATAAACCTACCAATTATACTGTTATAATATCTAGCACGGTAATAATATAGTCCAGATTCTGAGTCATACTCCCGTCCAGTGTATGTATATGAATTAGTAAGGCTACCGGATTGTGCTGTTATCGAGCCCCAGGCATCATAAGTGTATGTTTTAACTATATTCTCATTCTGATCGGCAATAGCCACAATACTACCTAACTTATCTTTTAGATAGAAATACGATTGTCCACCACGATACATGCTTATCTGGTTATCAATTCCAGGACCATGGGTATACCGGGCTTGTAATACAAATGAGCCATCGTATTCCAAGATTATATCTTCGTCATCGTAGAAATAGTATGTCATACCACTGGTAGTCGTTTTACAGAAACGCTTACCTCCAACATCGGTTCCGATTTTATTATTACCACAACCTTTTATGCAATTAGAACATAATTGCGGTGGGCAACTGCAATAGATGTAACTTGCACTAGTACTATCAGGGAATAAAATTTCGACTAATCGGTTCTCGTAATCATATGAGTAAGTAGTGGTACCACTTGCATCTACCTTTGTAATTACATTTCCATTATTATCATAGGAAAATGTTGTTGTTGTTCCTCCACCAGTTATCATTAATAGTTCATTATCATTGTTGTATGTGTATGTCGTTGTTACGCCATTAACTACCATTGTCAAACGATTTCCTGCACCATCATATGTATAGGTTACAGTAGAACCACCAGGATATACTACTGAGTTCAATCGGTCATCATTATCATAACCATAAGTGGTTGTTCCGCTTGAATCTGTTCGTGTTAATACCTTACCCAATGTATCATAAGTGTAAAATATTTGTAATAAAGTTGTCCCATCCGATTTTGTATATTTCTGATCAATTAATTTTCCATATTGACAACTACATGAAGAATAAATGTTGGTAAGAGTCATTCCATTAGCATAACCAATATAGATCCAACGACTCATTTCATCATATTCAAAGGTGGTGATCTCATTTAATGGATTAACTATACTAACCATTCGATCTAGACCATCATATTGGTATCGAGTTATTCCGCCCTCTGGATCTCGAACTTCTATCTTATTTCCTACTTCGTCATATTCATACTCGATTGTTAGATCAAAACCACTGCCTGGCGCAGGTGACATTTTAAATGCTCGGACACTTTTGAGCTGGTTCTTCTCGTCATAAGTAAAATGCATAGTTTCTCCTGCACCAATTCCTTCATTATGACTCATTACAACATTCCCCTCAGGATCATAATCATAAGAAATATAAGTCGTGTCTGGATATGACACTTTAGTACGACGGTTCAAATCATCATATGTATATGTAGTTATGTCATTTTTTGGATCTACTCGTTCTATTATATTGCCCTCACCATCATATTTATATGTTGTGAGCTTTCCCATTTGAGTGGTTTCTGTTTTTTCACGATTCATTTTATCGTATGTAAATGTAATAGAATTACCATTTGGATCTTGGATTCCTACTATATTTCCTTCTGCATCATAATTAAATGTCGTGATATAAGGCATTGGGGTTGTTACCGTTAACGTTCTACTTAATCCATCAAAGGTGAAACTTGTCATTCTGTCTAATGGATCGATCTCAGTAAGTTTATTACCACGACCATCATAACTATAAGTCGTAATCCCACTAGTATCCGTTACTGTGTTTACCCTACTTTTCACATCGTAGGTATAACTTCGTGTAGAACCATCTTTTGCAGTTTCTTCCGATAATCTTCCCTGAGAATCGTAGGTTTTTGTCTCAGAGTTACCCAACGCATCCGTCTTTATAATAAATCTTCCTGCGGCATCATATTCATAAGTAGTAACAAAACCACGACCATTTATTTCTTCTATTTTTTGTCCTTCTGCATCATATATTGTAGTGGTAACATGATTGAATGGGTCAATAACATCAGTACGTCGATTAGTCGCATCATATTCATATTCTGTGATTGCACCATTTTTATTTGTTTCTGAAACCACATTGGATGCCGTATCATAAGTCCATTGTTTTGTATTACCATAAGCATCTCTTTCTACTATTATTCGATTCAAATCATCGTACTCAAAATTGGTTACCTTACCATTCTTATTCCGGTGCTCTATGAGGTTACCTAAATCATCATAATCAAATTCATTCATATATCCTTCAGGGTGTTCAATATAACTTACTTCCCAATGTAAATCATCATAAAAGTAATAAGTTATATAGCCAAGTCTATTTGTTTTACTCGTTACTCTATTTTCTCTGTCATAAGTATAACGAATTATATTACCAAGAGGATCTGTTATTGTTAAAATATTGCCATTATTATCATATATATATTGAGCAGTATATCTATCCTCATCGAGGGTACTCGTTTCCCAACCAATCATATTATATGTATGCTGAATATAAGTAATATCGTCAAATGTTTCCTTCCACAGATTACCATGGGTGTCATATTGAAATGTAATATGTGGTGGTCCAGAATCGTCATTCATTAACCCAGTCATATAGTAAGTCATAGTTCGTATATAGCCTGTTGGGTCTGTAATATCCAGTAGATTTCCACTACTATCATAATTATAAATCCATTCATTATTCAACCTATTGATCTCTTTGGTTTTCAAACTAATATATTGTCCGGGAATATCAATGACATTATATTCCCATCTATAGGTATATCCTAATGGGTCGGTTTTACTAAGTTTATTGCCATATTCATCATTGATATAAATTGTGGTATACGACCGAAGGTCTGTATAACTCGTTCGTTTACCATTCACCCAAGTCATATCACCTTCCCGAAACGACTTACCAACTACAGGACCTTCCATGTGTGTTGGATTTCCATCGATGTTGTACTCAATTGTTGTTGTTACATCATCTGCATTATCAATTAAGGTCTTAAATGCATAATATGTAAACGTATACATTTTGAATGATCCAGTACCGCCATCCCCTCGAGTCACTTCATGAACTCGATCTCGACCTTGACCATTGGCTAATTTATAAGTAAACGATAAAGTAGTCCCTTCACGATCTGTATAGGTATCAAGTAGATGACCACTATGATAAGTATATCCCATAGAATTACCTCTTGGATCTGTCACACTAGTTAATTCCTGGTTCGAATAACCATATGATACTACTCGACTAATTGGATCTGTTACCTGAGTTACTTGACCTCCACTATAAGTAATAGTCAAAGAAAGACCAGAGGTATCACTTACCACTAATTGATTTGTATTATATGTATAAGTGAGAATATTACTATTTTTATCTATAATTTGTAAAATATTACCACTTGATGAGGAAAATTTTTGAACACTTCCATCAAGCATATATAACCAATAAAAATCAGTTGATAATGTAAGCTTATCATATTCTCCAGTCGGTGGAATATAACTACCTCCGCTCAGCGTATAATAATGACTTGATCCATCCATATCAATATAAATTACATCACCATTACCTTGGATTTGCAGATGTGTATCATGGTTGAATGTCCAACCATAACCCATTGGACTCAGAATATGGCTGCGCTGGCTGTTATATACTCGTTTGATATCAAGGTCGAACTGGAATGCATTAACATGCAAATCAAATGGATAAAGATATAAATTACCATCGATTGAATTAATAAGTGTATTATGTTCTCTCATGATTTTCGATTCTTCACCCACATAATGATAATAATTTTCATACCCTGTATTACTATGCATATTAAGGACACCGATAGTAACAGCAACATAATTATTATCCTCGTTAGATTCTTCGATCAAATTGTCGGGATCCACCGTAGCTTCCCATAAATAATCTTTTTCTATCCTACTTACCCATGAAATAATAACCTCTACACTTTCATCTATTCCAAGAATATCAGTTACCATCTCTTCAAATATAATTTCGCCATCTTTATCTACTATTAACCAAATCTCTTCACCATTAATTTCTGCCTCACCGATATTAGTTATCGTAACAATGACTGCACTATCGTGGTCAGTATATTCAATACCGTATTCTGATTCAATGGTGCAAATAAGATCTGGCATACCATTTCTGGTGCCTACAGGTGGAAGCATATTATTAATTATGTTATCTGTCTCTTCTGATCCATTTTCATTTATCGCATAAATAACAACAGATAATTGAGCCATTAATAAAATACAAATCGCAATTAATACATAAAATGTTTTTTTACCCAATTTACTTTTTATTCTCTTTTTTGATATTTTCCTATTTGATTTTGTTTTCATATTATCTTTAACATTCTTGTTTATAACTTTCGCATTAACATTTCCTTTCATTTTATACCTCCCAACTTATTAGAGAATTAGTTGCAATTCCCACCCCTTGTTATAATTCCACCTGATTCTCTTGCATTTACAAAGAATTTTCACTTTACGTTCAAAAAAAGGAACATGTTATAACTATAAATAAGTTTCTGTTATTTATTACATTGCCTTAAAATAGGGGGAAAAAACAACACATTTATATTTATTGTATTTATTATATAATATTGTTAGTATTAATATCATTCTATCTTAATAAAATTACTGTTACTTTTTTATTCCAAGATACATATTTTAATATTATTATTTCATAGCATAACTTCCCGGATCATGAACCTAAATGTTTTTATAGTTGTTTGGAAACCGTTCAAATGTATATATATACTGAGGGGGAGTATATTATATTCTATGAAATTGTAAAAGTAGGAGTGGGAAATGTGAAAATAATGGTTTTAGGAGCGATCATTGCAATATTATTAGCGCCAACCTCGTTTGTTGTATTAGAAAATGTTATTTTAAACGAGTTGAACAATGAAGAAGAGTTATGTGCAGAAATTGATGAAATAGCACCGGTTTCAACGATGAAAGCATATCCCAGGGTAATAATTTACCCCAGCAATGCATATTATGACATGCTAAGCGATCCTCTATGCCTACCAACGGTATTCCTGACGTGGGGCGGAGTTGATGATCCGGAAGGAAGCGGAGTGCAAAGTTACGATGTACAATTCATGCGGCAATATATTCACTTAGATCCTGATAATATTTATGCGTATGTAATGCCATATTGGTGTGACTGGCAAATGAATACAACGAATACTTCAGCAATGTATTGCCCAAGGTACGGCACTATTACCTATCTCCGCTGCAGAGCCAGGGATAATGTCCGTAATGAAGAAGAATGGCCATTGTTTTTTGATACCTCTGTGATCTGCCTCAGTGTAAACCTACCCCCTGATGAGATCCCGAGATTACAAGATGAGCTTGAAGCATGGCAGGAATCGATAGATAATCGACTTGGATCACATCTCGAGGAACTAACTGGGAGAATACAATGTCACACTTACGATCATTGATAACTACGGGGGTATTAATCAAGATAATATAAAGTGTACTTTTAACGCTGTGTACTAAAAATATTATATCTCCCGATCCATTATCAAACATTTTCAAGAAGTTGATAATAATGTCTTCTCGGACGAAGATGTGTCTTTCGGTCAGACCTAGCCAATTATGGATATTGTTAATTTTTATTATGTTGATCTTGATCTTACAGATCATGTGTATTGCGCCCTCGGGCTTGAGCGATGATGTTAGGAAGAGCCGCAGTTCCGATCGGCAGATAGGCAAATCAGACCTCACGATCTATACCGTAAATGTCACGTCAGCAGGTTTGGAAGTTCCTGATGAATATGTAAATGAAGTGGCAATGATAAAATTCTCGGATGATGAGCCGATCGAAGGAGACAATGTTATCATCAATGCAACAGTGTTTAATGTTGGCACCCGCGGTGCAACTGCAACCGTGTATTTCTACGATGGCCCGCTGGAAGACAACGATCTTATTGGTAAAGATAACTTAACCATCCATCCGTTGGGATACAGTATCGCCAGCACACCCTGGGACACCACGGGTGAAGACGAATTTCACACGATCTATGTGTTTATCACCACCGATGACCCCGAGAACGAAACGTCTGATGAGAATAACCAGGCAACCAGAGATATTGTAGTTAACCAGATACCGTTTGCAATAGCTGGCAGCGACCAGGATGTATTAGAGGATGATGTGGTCTATTTTGACGGGTCCGGTAGTACGGATACGGAATCGGATCTGTTGGCGGGGTTGTTATACACCTGGGACTTTAATGACCCGCTGGCAAACTCGAGCAACCCCAACATGGTCTCGGGCATTAACCTTACCTCGCCAACACACTTTTTCACCAAACAAGGAGTGTATGAGGTGAACCTAACAGTTACTGATGACGGTGGTGCAAAGGCTTGGGATATAATTCTTATCAGTGTTACAAATATCAGGCCAGGGGCGGTCTTAAAGTCATCAGCATATAAGGTAAATGAAGATGAGGAGATAACTTTCTATTTTGGTGATTCTTGGGACACACCTTCTGATAAGAACAAGCTATTATATCATTTAGATCTCGACGATGGTAGAAATACTGGTTGGATTAATGGGACTGAAATAACAGATTCATATGCCAATAAAGGCGAGTACACGGTGAAACTGCAGGTTCGAGATGATAATAATGAAACAGATTCGACAACTTGGGATTTGAGAGTGAAAAATGTAGCGCCACGCGCAGATGCAGGTGATGACCAGCAAGTTTTCGAAGACACTGTTTGGTTCGATGCCAGCGGTTCATGGGATACGAAATCGGATTTGGATAAATTGGACTATTCTTGGGACTTTCATGACGGTTCGAAAGGAAATGGTATGATTGTTTCACATAAATATTCAGAAAAGGGAACATATGCGGTAGCGTTAATGGTCACCGATGATGACGGTTGTACGGATCATGATGCAATTAATGTTTATTTCAATAATTTACAACCAATCGCTAAGATCCAGATTGAGAAAACCTCGGGTGAAATTCAATGGGTAGAGGATGAGGAATTGATGTTCAACGGCACAGGTTCGTATGACCCTGATGGAATGATAACAAGTTTTAGTTGGGATTTTGGTGATGGTGCCACTGGTGTGGGTGATATAATCTCACACACTTACCCATCTACAGGTTTTTATGAGGTAACCCTCACAGTGGGAGATGATTATGGTGTTTTTGCTCAAGAGAAAAAGGACATAGTGATCAATAATTTACCGCCAGAAGCAGATGCGGGTAGTGATTTGGAAGTTTACGAGGGGGAAGATGTGATCTTTGACGGCCGGAACTCATCAGACACACCATCTGACATGCCAGACCTGAAATATATCTGGGATTTTGGTGATAATAGTACCAGCGAAGGTATTATTACAAACCATACATATTTAAAAAAAGGAGAATACAATGTAACTCTGAAGGTGATGGATGATGATGGTGAGTTCTCGATCAGTAAAATTAGGGTATTTGTTAGGAACATATTGTTATCGTCAATCGATATCACAGAGACCATAGAACCCAATATCTGTGAACCAGGAGATAATGTAACGGTCTCTGGAGAAGTTGCTTTTGAATTTGTTAAAACACCGACTAAGATTAAAATGGATTTTACACTTGCACGGGTTGTAATAAAAATTCTTGAAACCGGCGATGTTTGGACGGTGATCCCGGATATTCGCGGGAATTATAATGCTGATATTACCGCGCCCGAGCAGGAAGGTACATATTCTGTTCGTGTAAGCATAACACGGCTGGGCATTTTTGCGGAGGAGATTCGAACATTAAGTGTCCAACCAGTAGAGGATGGTGAAAAAAAACAGGGCATGTATATTGATCTCAATACATCGATCTTGCTATTATCGGTCGGTATAACTGCTGGCGGCTTGGGCGCATTTACTGCGGGTACCGATCTGGGTCGGTATTCATATTTCACGCTGTTAATACCGTTATATACCCGGCTTCACCGTGAGGCGGTCCTGGATAATTTTACACGTGGCAGGATCTACGAGCATATCAGGATAAATCCAGGTGAACATTATAGGGCGATCAAAAAAACCTTAGAGCTTAACAACGGCAATTTGACCTATCATTTAATGGTTCTGGAAAAGGAGGATTATATAAAGTCGCGCACGGACGGATTTTGCAAACGCTTTTATCCTGTTGGCATGAAGATCACCAAAGGCCAGCCAAAGAGTATTCAAGAGCTGATCCTCAAGAAGATATCTGAATCGCCATTTGTTTCACAAAAAGAGCTGGCGGAAGAGTTCGGCATAAATGTCTCCACCGTGAATTATCATATAAACATCATGACCGGCGCAGGTATAATCGGGTCGGAAAAGGAGGGAAGGGTCAAACATTATTTTATCGAGGGCGACCAAGAGATCATTTTAGGGGAGGATGTTCCAAGTCGCGGGTCATAGAACTAAGTGACCGCTTATAGGTCATAGGTTGTAGGTTATAGGTTATAGGCCGGAAGATGTAAATTTATTGATTAGGGTATTGAAAATTGGAGATTGGAAAAGTTAAAATCTAAAAGGTAAAATGTAAAAGTCAAAAGTTTGGCTTTTATAACGGTTTTGGTCATTGGAATTTGTTGCTTGACGCCTATTCGTTAGAGCCCTTTCCACCTTCAGCACAACACGATACCGTTCCACAACATTTAAATAATCGTGTAAAAAGTGTTCCAATCTTTATTTTAATAGTAACCGTTCTTTTAATTATTAAATATTGAACAAGTAGTATTAAGGTCATTCAACCACCTGTTGGGGAGGCATTGAGATAGTGTTAAAGCACAAGAAAGGTATAATTCTGTTTTTAGTAATTCTTATAATGCTAAATACTGGTTTTTTGGGTTCAGTAGATGATGCCACCGTATCTGACCACGGATCCGAAGTCATGTTAGAAGGTGCAATACCATCACCTGGACAGATGACTCGTTCAACTCCCCGGAGCAGTGCGAGAGCACAGAATGATTGGACTATGCACCTGTTCGACCCAACCCATACCTCATTTACCAGCGCAATTGGCCCCACCAACTCGAGTGTGTTATGGTACAACACCACGGGCGACACCACCTACAGCTCGCCGTGCGTGGCCGACGGCCGCGTGTTTCTTGGCGTTGGCGACAGCATGAAATGCTATTATGAGAACAACGGCACGCTTGCCTGGACCATGTACCCGGACAATAATGTTGCGGGTGGGTTCGGAGTCTGCTCGTCGCCTGCCTACGCTAACGGCAGCATCTATTTCGGTGCTGACAAGTTATACTGTGTCTGGGCTACAAATGGTACGATCCGTTGGAAGGTAAATAAACCTAATATCAAGCACGGCGACGGCACCCCCACCCTTGCCAACGGCAAGGTGTTCATCGCGGGCAGTGATCATAAACTGTACTGTATCGACCAGCTAACTGGCTCGGTGCAATGGACTTTTCAAGCCAAGAGTGATTATCCGCCTGCAATACCCGATAATTGGGGTTTGTATGCAGCGCCTGCAGTAGTTAATGGCAGTGTCTATCTGGCAGCTTGTGATTGGAATTTGTATCAAATCAATGTAACCCAACCAACCAGTGTTGCAACTGCAAATAACACATTCAAGATGGGTTGGGCATCATATTCTTCACCATTGGTTGTTGGTGATAAGGTGTATGTTGGGTGCAGTTATATCGCTGTAAAGACCACCGCCCGTTTCTACTGTTTGTGGGCGAGTAATTTGACCACGATCTGGGAATTCTACCCTGGCTCTGCCACCGGCTTTCTCAGCTCAGCGGGATATTTTAACGACCGGATCTTTGTGGGTTCAGTGGACGGAAACCTATACTGCCTGAACGCGACCAACGGGTCCTTGGTCTGGAAATACGATATTGGCGGCACCTGGTCTTCACCGGCGGTTACTTCCGAGCGGTTGTATATTGGTTCAAAGACAGGTTATATTTATTGTTTCAATACCACACAACCGGGTACACCGGATTACTATTGGCGTTATAGCATATCTGGCGAGGTTGACACGTCACCGTCTGTGGTTCCAGGCCGTGTCTACATCGGCACGCACGGCAACAACGGCAGGCTCTATTGTTTCGGTACAGCCGATCTCCAGTTACCCCAAGTACTGTCCACTCATCCACCAGCTAGTAGTACAGATATCCCGATCACCACTGATATCAGGGTTACCTTCTCGGAGCCGATGAATCCGAACAGTATAACGTCTGCGAGCTTTTCGGTTTCGGACAGCTCCGCAAACCCGGTTGCTGGTGATATTAGCTACAACCCAACAACTAACACTTCTTCATTTTCCCCGGCAAGCGATCTGAACCGCGGTGAGGATTACACGGTTACCATTTCAAATTCGGTCACCGATCATTGGGCCAATCCTTTAGACGGGAACAAGAACAACCAGTCCGACAGCCCGTCTGTTGACAAACATACCTGGAGCTTTTGGACCTTGGCAAACGCTCCACCCAGTCTGACAAAACCCACGGTGACCCCATCTTCGGGTGGATCATCCACCGAGTTCGAGTTTTCGGTTGTGTATACCGATGCCGACAATGATACTCCAGCTGCGTGGTCTGGTTATATCCGGGTAATAATTGATGGCGCATTGCCGGGATCGGCTCTGAGCCTGAACAGCTCTGCATCCGCACCGCTACGGGATGGAAATTACACCAATGGTGAGGAATACGTTTATTCAACTACAATATCTTCTTACGGCCTGCACAATTATACATTCGTCTGTAATGACGGCAATGATACAAATGAAACTCCAGTATTCAATAACCCGTTGGTTTCTGCCGAACCAACTCTTGACCCACTTTCCGACCTGGATGCGGTGGAAGATGTTGACCTGGTTTTAAGTCTGGTGGACAAACTCCATGATGAGGACACGAGCCTATCCGAACTGATCATCACCGTAAACTCGAGCTACGCGACCGTTGAAGAGTTGAACGTCACGTTCAACTACCCTAACGAGTTCAATTACCCGAGCGGCCGCGACCACGAACTGGTGGCGATCAATGTAACTGACGGGCGGCATAATATTACACGGGTTCTCATGGTCAATGTTACAGCGGTGAACGATGCACCGACGGTTGCGGATGTGCCGGATATAAATTGCCATGAGGGCGAGAAATACTATTTTAATGTTGGACCATACCTAAGCGACCCGGATAACGAGGTTGACGAGCTCACTGTAACCTTAAATTCGAACTTTGCAACGGTATCAGATAAGAATATCACATTATTCTATCCAAATGGTTCAGAGATTGTTACCGATGAATTAACTCTCGAAGTCTTTGACGGCGAGCTTTACGGGTCCCAAGATCTAATTGTCACAGTAAATTCCGGCGAATCCCATTCGCGCTTTGAGCTGTTGCCAATACCCGATCAGAATGCAGTGGAGGATATCGATCTGATACTGGATCTGGCGGGTCTGATCACATTTACCGGCCAGCCGTTCCTGGAAGATCTAACGGTTGAGACCAATTCGAGTTACTGCACGATCTCTGGCCTGGAGCTGACCTTCAATTACCCGAACTCATTCAACTACCCGAGCGGCTGTGCCTCGGAGTTCGTTTCGTTGAGTGTATTTGATCGGGAGCAGACCGAGAATCTGAACTTCACTATCAATGTCCAGGCAGTAAACGACGTGCCGGTGTTGACGGCACTTCACGCACCTTCGGTTGGTCTGGCTGATACCGGGCTGCGTTTTTCGGTTGAGTACCTGGATATTGACGGCGGCGAATCGCCGCTGGTCCAGTTAGCTCTTGCCGGTTCGGACCACTATTTAAATCAGACCTCGGGGGACATCCATACCAGTGGTGGCACCTTTGAAACCGAGCTGAGCCTCCGAGCAGGTGAGTACGAATATCATTTCGTCTGTGACGACGGTCAGGCGGAAAATAACAGCGTGGTTTCGAGCCAATCATACCGCTTGCAAATAACCGAATTTATCTCATCCAGTAATGACACGGACGGCGATAATATTCCCGATCTCTGGGAGCTGCATTATGGTTTGGACCCGAACAATTCTTCAGATGCCGCAGCCAATCCTGACGGTGATAACTATACCAATCTTGAAGAATTTCTTGGGGCGGACGGACTTGCCGGGGGCTTGGACTCCACTGATCCGTTCGACAGCTCGGATCACCCGTTGGCAGATCAAGAAGGTAGTGATGATGATATGGATTCCGGCTCTATTAGCTCCAGCGACAATCGTTTGCTACTAATCGGCCTGGGATTTGGCATAATAACTGTAATAATCTTCATGCTCATAATAATTTATTTATTTCTGAAGCAAGGCAACATCGCAGCTGCCCCCGAGCTTGAGGGCCTAGATGTAGATGTGATCTCACACACCGAGCTACAACCCAGTCCTGGTGCCGCGCCACCGCCGGCGCCGCGTGCAATATCTCGCCCGGTAGATGAGAAGATGTAGATTTATTGATTAGGATATTGGAAATTTGAAATTGGAGATTGAAAATTTTAAAATTTTGCTTAGTTTATGGTTTGGGATTTGGGGTTTTCTTGGGTTTTGGTCATTGGAATTTGGAATTTATTTGGAATTTGGAGCTTGGAGCTTGGAATTTCCGCCTCCGGCGGTGGGGTTTGTTTTGAAATAGAAAGATTTATTTTCAATGATTTATATATGCCTATTATAATAAAAACAGGGGATAGAGGCCAATGATCAAAGGAAAGCGAGTATTTAATGTGTTAGTGATTTTTGGGATCCTTATGACAATAACAGCAATTTGTTGTTGTCAAAGTGCAGCAGCGGACTATGAGGTCATTGTAACTCAGGAGGAGACTAGAGATGTTGTAATGACAACTTTTGAGGGTGGTGGCCAAAATGCGTATATCAACCCTGAAAATGATTATTTGATACCGGGAACACTGATGTATTTTCCACATTGGAAAACATTTAATCAACCAGCCGTGGGCTACACAAATAACCCGTCTGGAGCTGTTGTAGCATTTTGGGTTGAGGATGATAGCGCGAATGTTATTTTTGATGAACCTGTTAGTGGGATTAGCTTTTATTATGCTGCTTACTGGGATATTAATTTGGATGCTTATGATGATTCTGACACTATTGTAGGTGCAGCAACAGGATTAAGCAATATACAACCAGCTCCAGTTCATTTTTCAAAATGGGATCTATTGGAATTAGATGTAGGTGAGAATATCATCACCCGCCTACAGATCACAAGTGGTGCTTACTATACATTAATAGATGATTTTTCATATTGGATCACAACTGTAATTCCACCTGCAGATGTAGTTGAGGATACCATAGAAGACTTAGAAGAACTTACTATACCTGATGGTGCTCCGACTTGGGTTGATGGACAGCTTGAAAATGCCATAGAATTTCTGGAAGATGCACAGGCAAATTTTGAGAACAATGATAATGCAAGAGCATTGCAAGATTTATCAAAAGGCGTTCACCGATTAGTTTTAATCGAAGACGAGGTTCCCGGGACAGCTGAGGTGTTGGACCAGATAATAGATGTTACCGATGATTTGGTTAGCTCGCGAGTAGAGAATGCTTATTTAGATGCAGATTCCAGAGTTGATGAGATCCGAGTAAGATTGGCGGAGAACATGTTAGAGCGTGCTCAGGAATATGCAGATTCCGGTAATGATTTTCTAGCAATGGTGATGTATCGGTTGGCGTTTAGAATTGCTGATCGGGTTTAAGACCAATAAATGTAAGGTTTGGGTGGACAACGTAATATCATATTAAACAAACCGGGGTTAGGTATGGTACAACTCGGGGATGGGAGAAGGATCTGAGAGATGTAGATTTGTTGATTAGGATATTGAAAATTGGAGATTAGAAATTGGAACAATTTTCCTGAGAAAAATTATTCTACATTGGAAAACTCTTCGACTTTTCCAAAGTTGTAAATTGTAAAATTTAGCTTAGTTTATGGTTGGGATTTGGGGTTTGGGATTTTCTTGGATTCTTTTAATAATTTCTTGATCTCTTTTACTTTTGGTTCAATGCGGTCCATCAACTCTTTTTTGGCCAATTCTGCATATTCCAATGCATCGGGCAAGGCAGCGATCCTTTTGAATTCAATTTCAATATCTCTTTCTAAAATCACCTGACGCCTATCGATCCTCTTTTGTCCAGCCTGGATCAAATTATCATTAGGCAAATTTATGTTCTTGTGATGTTTCAATGCCTCCAAATCAAAGTTAAGTTGATCATCGATCTCCTCAATTAATCTATCTTTATTTTTTTTCAAATCCTCTAATGATTGTATTTTGTAAATGATCTGCCCAACATCTAATTTACCATCGTCATTTTCCCGATCGAATTCACTATTCGTCTCACCCATCATTTCTCCAAAACCATTCATGATCCCACCCATCATTTCTCCAAGACCATTCATGACTCCACCCATCATGTCACCCATAAAATCTTCCATGATCTTCTTCATTTGTTCACCAAATTCATTCACAAACGGTTCTATTCGTATATCCAATTCATCCTGAAAAGATTCGAAACACTCTGTTGCCCCTGGCAATTCGTCGATCCGAGTCATTTCTTGTTCCATCTCTTCGGAAAATATGAAATGCTCATCTTGAAATCTCGCTATCGCTTTTTGTTTATCTTCAGGAGACACTGCGGATTCAAAATATGTTTTCAATGTTAATAAACCAGCTTTAAAAAGGTCTTCAATTAAGTCTAACACTTCATCTTTGTGCGCTTTCAGATCATCCACGGAGTTAATGGTTTTTAAAAATTCCACGGTTTTTTTCTGTGATCTCTCCATTTCGTCCAAGATTCCACCAACAAGAAATGAGGAATGAATTGGACTATTTAATTGTTGAGGGAGGTATTAGAAATTGCAAATTGCAAATTGTAAATTTCAAAATTTAGCTTAGTTTATGGATGGGATTTGGAGCTTGGGTGAGATGGGGAGATGTAGAACTCTTGATTAAGATATTGAAAATTGAAAATTGAAAATTGGAGATTGGAAATTTGAAAATTTAGCTTAGTTTATGGTTTGGGGTTTGGGGTTTTCTTGGGTTTTGCTTATTGGAACTTGGAATTTATTTGAGAGGGTTAGAATTCTGATATTAATAAGTTATTTTTCACAGGAATTCTAAGCCACAGCAAAAATGAAACTTAATTAATTTCTCATCTCATTTTTGTGTATGTCTTGGAGCTTGGCTCTTGGAGCTTCCCACGAAGTGGGTTTGGGTGTGATTTGAGAATTATTATTTCAAGTGTCTCTTCACCCATTCAATGAAGTTCGATGCCAGTCTGACCATCCTTTCAGCCTTGCTCTTTGAGATTGCTTCACCCATATATCCCGCATTGCTTCTCAGTTCTAACGCTTCTTTTAGCCGGTCCCTCTGGGAACCGTCATTGATTATCTTTACCACTTCTTTATGAAGTATGACACATTCACGATGATCAGATGATCCTCTTTTCTCCAAGAAATAGATGGTCAACGCGTCATTAGAGTTTATCATAGCTTGTACGGCCGTGAACCCTGCAACATTGTATCTATTATTTTCCATGTTCTCTTTGGCCGCTACTAGAAATTCTTCGGCTTGTTTCATATACTTTTCTGCCTCTGACCGCCTTATTTCTTTAACCATTTGTCATCACCATAAAGCACTATTCCCTCATCTATGACATTCAATATGAAGGAATCAAACATTTCAATCTTGTCTTTAACGTCATGTTCAGAAATATATATTGGTGATATCAATACATCGAATCGTTCCATGAGTTCTCGGATAGTTTGTTCGGCTTCTTGTTTTTGAAAGTCGTTCTTGTGTATTATCATTATATCTATGTCACCTGGAACCAATACCTCGCCTCTAGCGACAGACCCGAACAATATGATGTTTTTTATTTTTGTTTTGCTCACATCCTTTGCGAGCTCTTTAGCAATCCCTTTGTATGCATATCCTTCTTTTTTTAAAAGAGCGCACAGATCCTGAGCGAGGACATGTGAATGGTTGAACGAAACTACAATTGAATGTCCGGATCTTCTGGAATTTAAGATTTTTGTCTGAATTAATGCATGGACTGCTGGATGAGCTGTCCCATACGGTATTCCCGCTGTTTTTGATATGTCGTCTACAGTGAACTCCCTGTTGGGGATTTTGCATATTTCGCGAAGAATTTTGATCTTTGCCTTTGAGCCAAGTATATGTTCAAGCATTATATATGATTATGAATTTTTTACTATATATTACTATCGACTTTTCGATATGTGTATCGATATCTCGATAATTGTAAAAGTTAAAATGTAAAAGTTAAAAGTGTTTTTTGGATTTGGAACTTGGAATTTCCGCCTCCGGCGGTTGGGTGTGATTTGAGATGTTTATAATATAAATAGAAAATTATTTATTATCAAATGCTTATCATTAATTGATAATATGGTTATGCGAACAATTGAGATGCGCGAGATAGGTTTTCCAGTTTCAAAGGCGAAGAGAAAAACTGTAATAAAAAAGTTGAAGGAACTTTATTCTGGAGATCTTGATGTATTTGAGAAGGGTGATATGGTCTGGGTGAAAGGTGATCTACATAACAGGTTCAAGCGAAAAAAAATTCTTTATATTTTAAGTGGTGGGAAACATGGGAAGAATATATAGGCCAATAATTGTGTCAGCAAATGGTTGTGAGAAGCTGACGGTGGCATTCATTGATTCTGGTGCAGATGAGACGGTAATTAGTAAAGAAGTGGCTAAAGAATTAAGGGTAAAATTGTATGGGGTTTATCGATCATACTCGGCAACAAATCATATTATTGAGGGTAATTTTGCAGAAGTAACCTTAAAAGATGATAATGTAAAAGTCACAATGGAAGTTGGAGTCTCTGATATTCCATTTAAAAGTGATTATTCTGATGAGGAGGGTGTGGAAGTAATATTAGGTGTGGATTTTTTACAGGAAGCAGGGATTAAATTAGATTTTTCTAAGTAATTTCTATCCCGAGCTTGGTATATGATATTGGAAATTTGAAAATTTAGCTTAGTTTATGGATGGGATTTTGGGTTTGGGGTTTTCTTGGGGTTTGGAGCTTGGAGTTTGGAACGGAAACTTTTTGGTGCCTCACGGAAACTTTTTGACGGTTACTTGCGCTGGCTTACCCCTCGCAAAAAGTTTTACGGTCATCCCAAAACTCGGGGATAAGCCTGCTCAGTTACCGTTTATCTCTGACCTTCGGTCTTATCTACTTCACAAAAATTTTTACCGCATCAGCCTTTTTGTTCCTGCCCATGCTGCCCTACAAAACACGATAGAATACTTTGTATTCAATCGAGACCTCAAAATTCATATTGCATTTCGATATAAATAATTTTGACGTACCCTGGGGAAATAGGGCGAACCTACGGTTCACCATCCCAAAACTCGGAGTGACCCTGCTCCTTCGCCATATTTTTTGAAAAATTATTTGGAACTTGGAGCTTGGTTCTTGGGATTTGTTTAGTATTTAGTGCTTAGGTTTTAGTGCTTCCACCGCAGGTGGCTTGAGTGGGATTTGGAATGGTTATTGTTAACTTACCTCTTTTGAGAGTTTTTCTAATTTTTTATTTAATTCTTTTGGGGTCGAAAAAATTGCATCTGGTAACCTCTCAAAGGTCTTTTTCATCTTCTTCTCGCGACTAGTCACAAATACAACAGGTAAGTTGCTTGTCATCTTTATTTTTTTCAAAGTGAAACCAATTTCACGACCTCGTTTGGGCAAACGATTGAGATAAATAACAACTGCATCCGGTCTATCTCTCTTGATGCGTTCAAATGCACGCATGCCACATTGTGACTCTGTTTCCACAATCCATCCTTCCTTTTTTAGGTTTTTTGCATATTTATTAGTTTCTGACGATTTCCAGTGTACTATAAAAACACTACCTTTCAATTTCTCACCTCTCTTCATGATTTATTATACTAAGACTATTATATCAGAACTAGTATAAAAATCATTAGCATCGTTAAATAATTGTCTAAGTGACGAGATCTTTTAATTTATAGCTCGAGTTTGGTATACCGGATTCGGGAGGTAACTCCCGAAGTTGGGAATGGGCCAGGGGTGGAGATTCTGCTCGTATAATGACGCTGGAGAATTCTCTTTTGGAATTTGGGCTGGGGTTTTCTTGTGATTTGGGTTTTGGAGCTTGGAATTTATTTGGGAGGGTTAGAATTCTGATATTAATAAGTTATTTTTCAAAGGAATTCTAAGCAAAGAGAATTTAATAATGTAAATTCTCTCGAGCTAAAAATTCTTTTAATTGGAATGTTATTAAATATAGAATTTTTACCCCC
>JAEHCK010000228.1 GCA_020696345.1 Thermoplasmata archaeon
GTAAATTGAAATTACATTATTGTTTTTTTTTATTTTTCAATCTCTATTCTTCAATTTTCAATAACAGCTATAATCACCCATTCTTCCCATCCCCCATTCTTCCCATTCTCCCATTCTTTCAATCTCCCCATTCCCCCAATCTTCCATCCCCCCAGTCTTTCAATTCCCCATTCTTCCCATCCCCCCAATCTTCCATTCCCCCAGGCTTCAAACTTTCACCATTCACGATTTACAATTAACAATTAACGGTCTTCAAGCCACCATCTTAATTATCTTCCTAAATTCGGAGAAGAACCTTATTAATTATTGTGTTGTCCATTTATCATACTAGCTAAATAAAAATATTTATATATTCTTACCCTCTTAACGATATATGCAGAAATCGTTAAAAGACTTATTTGATTAATTATCGATAGTCGATCCGGTGAGGGTCCGTGTCAGAGAGGAGATGTCAAGAAATTTTTCTAGGATAATAAAGAATTAGTATTCATTCAGATGAAACTAGATATATTTTAATAACCAACAACACTATGAAACACTAGGACATATTATGTAATAACCTTGTGTAATGGTGTCTTTAAGGTTGCAAAAATCGTTTAAGATATATTATTAAAAAAAAAGGGTAATATTATGAATGGAAAATCGCAGACAGAGGGTTTGGATTTCATAGCCGCATTCAATAAACTCATGGCACATGGTGAAGATACGATCACCAAGATCGATGAAAAGGTCAGTGGAGAGACACTGCTGCTCAACCCGCAGAGACAGCAAATTCTGCAATATTTAAGCAAATACCCCTGCAACCACATAAATGGCATAGTGCGTGATCTAAATTTGTCATATCCTACAGTGAAATGGCATATCGACCTGCTGATCAAACAGGAATTCGTTTCGTCAAAAACGGTGGGAAATAAGACGGTATTTTATCCATATAATATGATATCCGAGAAAGATGTCGATCTATTCTCGTTCTTGAACAAGAATAAGGCACGTGAGCTGTATTTATTGCTTATTGAAAAACCTGGACTTACTCAAAAAGAGATCTGTAACTTTTCTAAAATGAGCAATCGAACAGTTATTTCATATTTATACGACCTAACCAATTTCGGATTTATAGTAGTCAGAAAGGACGGCATCTATAGACGATATTACCCCAGTAAATTGATCAATGAACTGATCGAATCATATCGTGATCGGATGAATAATTTTAGGAAAGATATCAAACGCAAACTTATAAAAGATGGTTTGAATCCTGTGGTTGTCCGTGCCCAGGATAACCTTTTACAGATCCAAATTGGTGATCAAAAGAAATATTCCATCTTGAAAATATTTGCCAATCCGATCATTACAATATTAGATAAACCCAATTGAAGTTATTTTAACAATTACCTGCAACCGATGGAGATAGTAACAAGCCCAACCATAAAGGATGTATTGATATAATGGAGAAAATAAAAAGTGGAATTTTTGGTTTAAATCCATTATTAGATGGTGGAATCAATAAAAACTCGACAACAGTAGTGATCGGCCCAACCGGTGCGGGAAAGACAACATTTGCCACTCAATTTCTGCGTAAAGGATTAGAACAAAAAGATCCTGGTGTGTACATTAGTCTGGATGAGAATCGGGAACAAATAATAAAAGAAGCCGAGGAGATGGGATGGAGTAATATACATAAATATCTAGACGAGAGATTGTTACTTTTTATTGACGCTTCCGGGAAAAAATTTACGCAATTTATCCGTGAGGACTTGCCTGATTTCATACAGAAATGGGAAGGGGCAAATTCTCGAATAGTGATCGATCCGCTTACACCAGTAATGTGGGCTATCAAAGACAAATATGAACAACGCGAACTACTGTCATTCTTATTAAAGGAGACCAGGCGTATTGGGACAGTAGTATGTACCTTGGAAGAGCATGGGTCAGAATCGAACCTGTCAAGTCAAGAGCTCATGATCCCCATGTATCTGGCCGATTCTGTGATACATTTACGATATTCGTTCCTGGAAGATACGGAAAAACGCACGCTTAAGGTCATTAAATGCCGAAGCAGCAGGCACAGCAAGTTCTTACATAATTACAAAATAATCCGCGGCCTTGGGTTAATGATACAACATGCGCCGTTAGACATCAAAGGCACAAAAACCATCCCGAAAAAATTGATCAAAGAGATCGAAAAGAGTTCCAAGCTGCGACCACGCGAATATAAAGAAATCATCAAAAACCTTGATGAATTGATCGATGATGATTTTAACGGGCTGGATTATAAAGAAGTAGTTCATAATATTTTGCAAGAGTTGGATGATTAGAGCATTATAGGATGATTTTCAAGCACCAAAATCCAAGCACCAAATAGCAAACAAGCACCAATAACCGATGACCGAAATTCCAAACACGAATGAATTATTGTTTGGGTCATTAAAATTTGTGGTTTGGAATTTGTTTGTAATTGTTTTTTAGAGCTTGGTGCTTTTTGCGTTATCTACAATATTAATAAAGCTTATTAATGCAAACCTCGGTTCTGGTAATGATGGTTGAGAAGGGAAAATTAATATTCAAAGAGTCTGAAAAAGATTTTGAAAAAAGGAGATTCTTTCAAAGTTTAATTTTAATTCCCCTTGTCTTATTATTACTTGGTTTAGTCTTCTATTTCTTTTATCATAGAATATTTTTACCAGGAATTTTGCTTTTCCCTTTAATTCTTTTATCTTATACAATTTATTCTATTTATAAAAAAATATGTCCATTAGAGTTTTATCAAAATGGATTTATGGATCGATTAAACCATAATAAATTTCATTTATATAAAGATGTTAAGAAAATAAAATATGGATATGATAAAAAAACAATTACATTTCATATATGGTTTCAAGATGGGAGAGATATCGTTTTTTTTAATTCAATATTATTGAAATATGGTAAAAAAATGTATACCGTTTTTCGAAAAAAAGTAGTTAAAGAAAAAATGGTTTGGTTTGATTAATTGTTTATTCCCCCAAACCTTAATTAATCTAAATTCAGTTCTGGCAATGATGATTGGGAACTAAGGATGTTATTCCGGATTGATCTTATTCAGTGTTTCCCTTCCTCTCCTTCACCGTCGAAACAAATAAAAAGAGTTATATTTAAAATCCTCGCCCATCCCGTCTTGCTCCCTCAACCGTGCCGAAACCCACACCCTGCAGGAACCCCTCGTTCGTAGCTTAATGCGAATGGCGCAACGAAGAACCGGGAGCTAGATATTTTTTTCCCAATATTCAGTGATTTATTATCTTTTTTTTCACCATACAATAGAAATCCAAATAGCAATATTTATATAGCGTTCTAATATTTCATCGGCTTGCGTGAAATAATGATTTGGATTTTAGTTCCCACGTTACTCCTGGTAGGATTCACCATGTCCGTTGCACTTGTCACCAAAAAGGAGAATCGCATAGTTTTATGGCCCGAATATTTCGATGGCAAATTACCAAAAGCTCGCGGTCGACGCATCCCGAAAAAATTGGCCACTTCAGCTCCCAGCGTTGAAGATGTTGCAAAAGCCGCCAAGAGGTTGAAATTAAATCCGAAGATAGAACAAAACAAAGCCTACCCGAGCCATTGGTGGCGAAAAAACGGTCGTGTTCTGGTCCAAGCCAAAGCACGAAAAACAAAAATTATTCGGCAAGTGGCGATCGTGATCAAGAAATATAAGAAATAAATCGAAAGTATGAAATTCGAAATACGAATCTCTAAATAAGCAAAAAAAAATATTGATTTTTCAAATATTCTTTTTTTGCTATAGAGGTAATAATTCTTTTTTTTATTATTTGCAAATTATAGAATTATTAGCTCGAGTTAATTTTCGCCAGAAAATTAATGAAGCTTAGAATTCCAATAATCAATCATTAAACCAAA
>JAEHCK010000168.1 GCA_020696345.1 Thermoplasmata archaeon
AATGCCTAAATAACCCATGAGATACCGTGCCCTTTAGGGTGCGGTATTTCATTTTCCAATTTGTTAGTTGCCAGTTCTCAGTTGTCAGGGGTTAGAATTCTGATAATAACTTTTATTGAATCTAAGAATTCTAAGCCTAAACAATTTACCAGAATAAATTGTTCTGAGCTAAAAATTCCTGATGGAATTTTTACCCTCCAGGCAAAAATAAGAGACAATCTTTTTATAACTTTATTTTTGTTGAGTTTTCAGTGTAATGATCTTACACTAGCAACTAGCAACTGAAAACTTTTTCGACTCTTGACCAGTAAACTTTTAATTAACTAGCCCCTAAATTGTAACCCCTAACCCCTTTTGCTTTAAACTGCAACATTTATAATCTCATAAGCAAATGCAGCAGAGAATGAGAATGCTGAACCGAACCATCTTAATTTTGATCACAGTATTGTTTTTAATGCCCAGCATAGTTTTTTCGACAACTCGAGCACAGACAGAACCCGATTCGGATAACGACGGTGTGCCGGACAGCAAGGATGCATTTCCCAACGACCCCAACGAGCAACAAGATACCGATAATGATGGCACGGGAGATAACGAGGATACCGACGACGATAATGATCGAATGCCCGACGAGTGGGAAATCACCCATTCGTTAGATCCGAACAATTCGAGTGACGCGATCCTTGATGCTGACGATGACGGGTTCTCGAATCTGAACGAGTACTTAGCCGAAACGAACCCGCTAGATTACAACGATTACCCGGAATTTGTAGAGCTGGAAGATGATGAGAAAGAGAAAGACATGAGTGGGTTTTTTATTTTGCTATTTCTCTCAATAGGCACCATGATGATCATCTCCATTATCATAGGTCGTATTATAATTGAGAAACGTAAACATGACGAGGAATTCTGGGTTGGTACATTTGGCGCGGGCAGCACATCAGATACGGATCGGTCATTAAGAGATGAAGAACACAAATATCGTGATAAATATCTGGAATGGCAGGGCCGGCTGGAACAAGATAGAGATAGACCGAAAAGAATTAAACCCAAGCACAAATATAAATTGGAGATCATCGGCGGACCACCCGATACTTTAATGGACTTGCCAGAACATAAAACAATTACGCGCGGTGTAAAAGGGCGCAAGAGAACGTACAAGCTGGATGCGAGGTTTAAGGGTAGAACCTGCGTTTGGTGTGACAAGGCCATTACACGAAAATATATAAAACGCTGTCCCGAGATGCGGACGAGCAAAACACGATGCCGCAGCGGACCATTTTGCTCGGAAAAATGTTTAAACGAGCATCTGGAAACCGTGCCGCACAATCATGAAGTGAATTACTAATGTTTAATCCAAAAATAAAAATACTACATCTCCATATTAAGGTGTTAATTACTAAACTAAACACTCCAGGGAGGAGACCGAGGTAGTTTTCATGGGATTGAATTTAGATCTAAAAAAGTTCCGATACGGTACTGAGTTGTTAAAACGCGGTTTTGCCAAAATGCAGAAGGGCGGCGTGATTATGGATGTGACCAATGCAGATGAAGCCGTGGTGGCGGAAGAGGCCGGTGCGGTTGCGGTGATGGCCCTGGAGCGTGTGCCCGCCGATATACGTAAAGATGGCGGCGTGGCACGGATGGCAGATCCTCTAAAAATCCAAGAGATCATGGATAATGTGACCATACCGGTCATGGCCAAGGCCAGGATCGGGCATTTCGTGGAAGCACAGGCGCTTGAGGCAATGGGTGTTGACATGCTTGACGAATCCGAAGTACTGACCCCGGCAGACCCGTTCTACCATATTGATAAACGAAAGTTCAAAGTACCTTTTGTTTGCGGCGCACGCGATCTTGGCGAAGCGCTTCGCCGTATCTGGGAAGGCGCTGCCATGATCAGGACCAAGGGCGAGGCCGGGACAGGCAATGTGGTCGAAGCTGTCCGGCACCAGCGCGAGATCACGCGGGTCACTCATGAATTGAAAAATATGAACATAGAAGAAATGCAGACCGTTGCACGCAATATAGAGGCGCCCTTCGAACTTGTCGAAGAGGTAGGCAAACTGCAGCGTCTACCTGTAGTGAACTTTGCCGCCGGCGGGTTAGCCACACCCGCAGATGCTGCACTATTGATGCAGCTTGGCACGGACGGCGTGTTCGTAGGGTCGGGGATATTCAAATCCGAGAACCCCACGGTTCGGGCAAAGGCGATAGTAGAGGCGGTAACACACTTCGACGATCCAAAGGTCATTGCAGAGGTCTCGAAGGGTCTGGGAGACGCCATGCCAGGCATCGAGATATCGACCATACCCAAAGAGGAAAGGCTGCAAGAACGCGGATGGTAAGGGAAATCTATCGGATGTTATATATAACAAATTGCAATGGATGATGTGGACGCTTAAGACTTCGGCCGATCACTATACTTATTAATTACTGCACTTTTGCATTTTGATTTGATAGAATAATAATCTTAGTTCAACGAGATGGTCGACAGGTCAGCTAGTCGATCAGTCAGTTAGTCGGCTGGTCATCTAGTAGGCTGGTCTGTTAGTCTGCTGGTCTGTTAGTCTGCTGGTCTGTCGGCCATACTAGTTGTCAGTAATCAGTTGCCAGGGGTTAGTTTAATATTATCACACTAGAAACTAGCAACTAACATCTAGCAACTGTTCCTGACCCCTGAATTGTGACCCCCTACCCCTGAATCTACCATTCAACCAACTAGCTTACCCTTTCCTATTTATTTGAAAACGCAAAACATCAGTTAATTAAATAAAAGCGTTATATCACATCTTTTTATTATTTCAATCTAGCATTCTATTTTATTGTGCCTAAATTAAGAGAATATACAGAAAAAATATTAAATGTATACAACACAATAGGTAAAAACAAATCATTGTAAAAGTAAGAGGCGTATATTTATGGCGGGGAGGAAGTACAGAACCGGGATAAAGTATGCGGTTATCGCATGTACGGTCATCATTTTAATCTCTACATCTATGCTATCTGTTCAATTATTTGGCCATTACCTTCAACCAGCAAGTGCCGGGGATATCGACAGCTCAAAAACACAATATACGACTCCACCGACTTCAAGAACAACCGGAGATGTAGTGCTGGAAAACATATGGTCGCTCTATGTCGGTCCAACAAACGCCCTGGCCTGGGGTGATATGGATAAGGATGGATTTTTAGATCTGGCGATCGGAATTTATGACCTAAAGGTACAGGTCTTCAAAAATCGTAACGGAACTTTGGACAAAACGCCAACCTGGAATACCGCGAGTAATTACACCGCCACCAGCCTTGCCTGGGGCGACATGGATGGTGATGGGTATTTAGAACTGGCGGTAGGCTGTGGACCCGAGTATACGAATACAGCAAAAAAGAGTGTTAAATACAATGTGGTTTACAAAAACATCAACGGTAAATTGGGCGCTTTGCCAACCTGGCGTTCGGGAGATAGGCGCAACACCTCGGATATTGCCTGGGTTGATATAGATAATGATGGCTATCTTGATCTGGTAGCGAGTAATTTTGGAATTGACGGTAAAAATGTGATATACGAGAACCACCAAGGCAATCTGATATCCCAACCTAGTTGGTCAACCACTTTAGAATCCTGGACAGAGGCATTGGCGTGTGGTGATATTGATAATGACGGTGATCACGATATAGTGTTCGGGAACAACCATGGTGAGCCGATCAGGCACTATAAAAATAATGGTGGCACATTTCCACAAACACCAAGCTGGTCAGGCGCCAGTTCGAACACTTTGGACATAGCATTAGGCGACCTGAACAATAACGGATATCTCGACATCGCCACGGGTTCCGGCGGCTCAAAAATGTGTACTGTTTATTATAATAACAACGGTGCGTTCGGAAGCAATTACGATTGGTCAAGCACTGGGACCACTAACAGCAACAGTAACTGTATTGCACTGGGCGATGTGGATAGTGATGGTGACCTGGATCTGGCTGCCGGGTGTATAAAAAACGGAATAAGAGATTACAATATAATCATGCTAAATGACCAGAACACACTACAGGACAGCGCGGTCTGGCGATCTCAAGATGCAATACTGACCGCCGAAATAGCCTTTGCCGATATAGATAATGACGGTGATCTGGATCTTAGCTTCGCAAACAATGGTACGAGCGAGAGTAATAAGATATACTCGAACAATATAGATAAGTTACCGCCGGCGTTCTCGCTGCTGCCAAACGACCCGCCGTATTGTAAGGTTATAACACCGAAAGATACACGATCGGGGACAATATCGATCAACTGCACGATCTATGACGATGAGAGCGACCCCGTGCTGGCGGAGTTCCTCTACTCGATCGATGATGGTCCGTGGCAGCCGGCGTTAGAACTCTCCTCCACACGTGGACGTGTAAGTGAACGAGGAAGCGCTCACAAAAACTTAGCGGCCTCGCCTTCGGGCGAGAAATATGAATTCCTTTGGGATACCCAAGAGATCGATAACGAATCAAAAAATGTTTGGTTCCGCATATTGGTCCACCCCAAATCATCAAAATTAGGCATATATCAATATGCAACAGTAACTGCTACGACGAAACAGTTCTCATATGGTGAGTTGCCAAGTATGGTGACCGAGTTTCGGGCAGCCGAGATCACTACACACTCGGTATTATTGGTCTGGAACCAGAGCCCGGAGGACGAAAAGGTATTCGGTTATGAACTTTACATCAATATCACCAACAGCACGTCGGAATTCATGTTGTATAAAAATATTACCGATGACGCTAATTGCCTGGTGCCAGGGCTGGTCGAAAATACTAGTTATTATTTTAAAATATTGGCCTATGATGCCGTGTATTTTTGTTCAGACCCGACCGATCGGATATGCTGTTCAACGTTCAACAAACCGCCAATTGTCAACCCATCGTACATGATCAGAAAGATCACGATCGCTGAAGACGAGTATGATAACACCTCCATTAAGCTGGAATCAATGTTCCATGACCCCACAAATGACCTGCTCAGGTTTGAAGTTGTAAAGCCCAATAACCTGTCGGTCGCGATAAAGAATAGCGGTGCGGTGCATATAAAGCCAAAAGAGAATTGGTTTGGGACAGAGGCACTCAACTTTTCTGCCGCAGATGGTCAATGGCATTCGCCCACCGAGCCGTCAGTAGCGTGGAACTTGGTTGAGGTAGTTGTTACGAGTGTGAACGACCGGCCAATGGTCAAACAACAGTTGGGCACTTTGGAGCTGGACGAGGACCCTGAGGAACCGGGGCAGCTGGATCTATTGGAATATTTTGCCGACTGGGACAAAGAGGATAAGTTGAACTTCCGTGCAACCGGGCAAAAGAATATAAACGTGGCAATTACAGATCTTGGGCAAGTAGTGTTCATGCCCATGAAAGATTGGCATGGGATCGAGTCAATCAATATTACTGCAAGCGATAATAAATCCGAAGTTACCGATACAATACAAATAACTGTCAACTCCGTGAACGACCGGCCGGAGATCATGCCCTCCAGCCTCAACTGGGAGGTAGGTGGCTGGTGGAATTATACTTTTGAAGTGGAAGATGCGGATGTTGAAGACACACTCGAGTTCTCCACAGACTTGTCCAACAAGTTACCGGGGGCGATCTTTGGTAAAAATTTTATTTTCAATACCTATTCAGGCGATCTTTCCGTACTGGTGTCGCAAGATATGGTGGGCACGTACAGGTTTAATATTTCAGTGTCTGACGGCAGCACCACCGTGACAAAGATGGCGATCTTGACAATAAACGAAGAGGAGACTGGAGAGAACGGTAGAAATGGCGAAAGTGATACCGAACAAAATTTCATGTTAATTACGATCATAATCATAGTGATGATCGTGATCCTGGCTGTTGCAGGAATGTATGTACATAAAAAAAGATCGAAGATCAGCATGAAAACCTGCCCGAAATGCGGGCAGACCATGATACAAAAGGGTAAAGGTGCATTCAAATGTACTGCATGTAATACTACTATAGACGCCAGTCAAGAGCCGGTGGCTCCAGAACCCCGGACCACTCCCCCCGCACCCAATGTTCCGAAATACGAAGAGCTCTTACCAGATCAAGGCGGACTCCTTGAAACAACAAAAGTGGAAGGCGGACACTATCCAAAATCTATCCTGGAGGGCTCGGTACTAGATAAACCCGATCTAATATCCGACGTTCCTGCCCCACCCACCGGGCCACTGCCAGTAGCCATACCCCTTACACAAACGCCACAACAACTACCGGCATTACCTGCCGCCGCACCACCAACACCCGCACCTGTCAAGGCTGTACCTGCACAGGCCTTGCCAGCACGAGCACAAACACAAGCTAGTGCCGCATCGGCTAGACCCGCTGTGGTGGCACGACCGATCGAAAAATGATGCATTTATTTTTATCGTGGGCGAGCGCACGCAATAAAAAATCGTTTCGCAAAACGAAATGATAATTAACACATTTTTTTATAAAGAGACAAATCAGAATTAAGAAATCCAAATGTCCCAAACTAATTCTTCGTGTTAAAGTTTGGAATTTAGGAGTTAATATTTGTTTAGAATTCGTGATTTAGTATTTGTTTAGGGGGTTGGAATTACATATTAATTGTTACTTAATAAAAGGAATTCCAAGCTTCAAGAAAAATAGTGCAAACTCAATAATAAATCCTATTTTTATGTGAATTTAGAACTTCGGATTTAGAATTTTCTTTCATTAAATAGACATCATAAAAAAGAAATTACGCCGAGGGTGAGATTCGAACTCACGTGGTGCAAAGCACCAACGGGTAACCCGGTTCAGAACCGGTTCAGGGCCCTTTTAGCTTAAGATAATATTTCCCAGCGCTCGAGCCCGCCGCCGTAAACCTGGCTTAGCTACCTCGGCAGTTGGTCTATGAATAACCTTGACCAAAATAATGAATCCCGGGCATATAAATCTTTAGTAGAATATTTCATCCTCGGGCGAGGTTGTCTTTGCTTCGAGTATGCCGCGTCGGCCACAGCGTGGGCATTTGATCCGCAACGGTCGAGTATCATCGGAGATCACTATGACCTCGCCGCATTTGCACGGGATAGTTAAGTTTTTTGGCTCTTGAGGCGGTTCCTCGCGCGGATGCCGTTCCGGTCCATACGCCTCTGTGCCCCGATCATGACCACGCGGTCGATCAGGCTCACCGTGGTGTGGGTGGTGTGGGCGGTCATGGGCATAATCCTCATGCCGATCGTAATGCTCTTGCGGATGCGGCATGGGCGGGTGCCCATTACCGTGCCTGTCGTGTCCCCGGTCATAACCTTCTGATTCCGGTGGCCTAGGACGCGCATAGTCATCATAATGGCGGCCCTCATTGTCATAATGTCCCGGTCCCGGACGTGCATGTGGGGGGCGGTCATATTGCGGCCGTTCATAGCCTCGCGGTACTCGTGGTGATAGGGTTGACTTCTTTTGCTGGAGAACAACGATCCAGACTATACATATACTTATCGGGATAATAAAAAGGAGAACCACGATCCATAATATGGGCATTATAACATATCTTGATATTTTATATTTCAATAAAATACTTTCGTGGTCCTCATCGAATTTCAGTTTGGAAACAATAACATACTTTCCAGCATCCAACTCGCCGTCGAATGAAAATTTTGTATTCTGATCATGGTTATTATTAATTGCCTTCGCTCGAAGCTCGGCAACCTCCATATCCTTCTCAAAATCATCCTCGGACAATAGGTAAAACTCCACCGGGTCGCTGGCCGTAACATCAAGCTTGACCGGCACCTCCTCTGACATGATATCCGGTACTGTGAACCAGTAATCGTGTTGGGATGCGTTTTCATCTATAGACCCGGGATCCTCGTTGGTGATAAGGGTCGTTGCGAGATATACAATAATTAACAACATCACGATAAGGACGATCGTCAGTACAACGGTCTTGACCTGAGACCGTTTAATTGATTCCGGCGTATTCTGCTTGGTTTTTGGTCTCAAATGCTCTGGCTGTTGTGCGGGTAATGACCGCGGCGGCGGCGGTGCACTCGGGCCGGGTCGGTGCGGGATCCTTCTATCGTATTGTTCCATCGATTCGGGCATAGAATTTATACTTTATTAAATTATCCTCGGGGTAGCCAGACATCAAAAAAATGATGAAGAAATGACATCCTCCCATCCGATTAAAATCGGGGGTATCCGTTTGATTGACAAGAAGTATAGCAAAACCGGCAACTTAAAACATAACCCTTTCAGGGTTAGTATTAAGAGCAGTTTTGCTAGAAATTTAACTTCATGTCACCCAACCGGAACTTCCCGCATTTCAATCCCGAAAGTCACGATATCAAAGTTAAAATTGCAGGTGTGCGAACTTCAGCACATACTAAGCATAATATCAACTATCATATTGTTTGGATACCAAAATATCGCAAATTATTGCTCAAAGATAAGGTATGTGATATCCTGAGAGAAATTATAGAAGGTAATTGTCAAAACATGGGCTTGGATATGTTGGCATTGGAAATCATGCCCGATCATATCCATTTATTCGTAGGTGCAAATCCGACCCATCGACCTTGCGATATAGTTAAGAAATTGAAGGGAAACACATCACGACAATTACGGTTGGTGTTTCCATACTTGAAATATCTTGGATATCAATA
>JAEHCK010000041.1 GCA_020696345.1 Thermoplasmata archaeon
AAAGTGCTTGCCCCTTGGGGCAAACGCGCCGCTACGGGTCCAAAAATACATTAGACGTTTATCAAATTTCATCCAGAACCTAAAGGATCTGGAATTCATTTGATAGAGCAACCTATCGGTCACTCAAAAAGATATTAAAAATAGTGAGGTGAAGATTTATATCATTTCACCGAAATTAATCCCAAATCATTCCCAAATCTATACAAAATTCATTTCAAGCTTAGATTAAGTAAAACCCCAAGAGCAATTAAACAAAATAGATCAGGGATTATAGTAAAAGGTCCCATACCATAACCTCGATAACCAAATCCTAGATGTAATAATGGATTCGAAGTGATCGCATAAATTAATAGAGCAAACATAGCCACTACAAGACCCATTGTAAAATCGGATTTTATTATGCGATATGTATTTAGATAGAGGGCAATCAAAATCAATGAAATTGCAATATTTATCATTGTTATTATAGTTTTAATTATGAACAGAGTTTCAAAATCTTCAAGATTTTTTCCCTTCGTTTGATCATCGATTTGACTTTCTGAGTTTAGATATCCCAGAATTGCTCCAGTAATCCCTGCAATTAATATTAAACCAATGATAATTCCAATTTTTACGACTTTTTTCATGATATACCATCACCTTCAGTCTTCTGAACTTTTTTTTCCTTTTTACAAATTTCAACCCAAATTTCATTAAACAAACCGTAGTTTTCTTCAAGTAATGATGACAAAAAATACATTTTGCCATACTTCCCCCCAGTAGCGGTTATTAAATTGTTTGCCTCTTCTCCCAATTTAGGATTGGTCATATTGTATTATCATATGTTTTAAAAGATCCGAATTCTAATATGATTTCTTATCAATTTTATTAGGGGTCAGGGTTTCTTAAGTTTCTATTTTTTTTATCCCATAATTATTGATATTTTTGTTCATTATGCATTTCATATCATATTAAATCTTAAAAATAGATTTTAACATTATATTATATAGAAAATAATTTGTTGATTAGGTGAATTTGATCAAAAATAATTCGATAACCTTTCATGTCGAAATCACCCTGACCCCCGAACTCCAGACCCCCGACCCCTGAATTGTGACTCCCGAACTCCAGACCCCCGACCCCTAGTTGATGCTTAAAATCTTTTTTTTATATTTCAACAGGATATTTTCCTGCTCCCCTAAATTGGGAGATGAACATTATTTATTATTATTTCACTTACCTATTAACCTAAGCTTAGTTATAGGTTAAATTAGGCCGCATGTTAATAATTCTTCTTTAAGAACTTCTACAGCTTTTGTAACATCCTCTACATTTTTTGCACCGGTACATACTATTCTACCTGAACTAAAAATTAGAATAACAACCTTTGGGTCAAAAACGCGATAAACCAACCCGGGAAATTGCTCGGGCTCGTACTCGACATTTTCTAAGCCAAGAGTAATTGCTATCGAATTTAATTTAAATTCATTATGTAAGTTAGCAGTTGCAACGATATTTTGAACATGGATCTCCGGTTTTTTATTTAGAGATAAACCCGATCTCGAAAGTAATTCTATCACATTGGATATTGTAATTTGTGCATCGTTCATTGTTTTTGCACCTGTACAAACCACTTTGCCACTTGAAAAAAGTAACACTGCCGTTTTAGGTGTCTTTTGGCGGTAGATCAGACCGGGAAACTTTTTTTTGTCGTATTCGGAATCAGGAACAATTTGATGTATAAAATTTAGATCAAGTTTATCTGATATTGATGTGGTCACAACCATATTTTGGATCTGAATTTCTTCCATGCTTTTCTTTTTTGAATTTTTCATATCTGTAGATATATCATATTACATGAAGAACTTTTTCAGTTAAGTTTAAGTTGAATGAGTTTAACAACATGAGAGATAATTCACATGCAGCCCCGATATCCGCCCCGTAAGCACGCCCATGCCGGTGCCGAAATTGCCAATAGTTGTTAATCCAGATAGAGCTGCTCGGCCTTGATGGCATAGTCCATGTATTGCGGGTCGTAGTAGAGTGTTCCTCTGATCGTAATATAATAATCATCCTGGAGAGTGATCCCGGTCAGGTTCAACCCTGAGATATCGCACCAGATCGAGGAATTGCTGGCGCTGCGGTAGTCCGTGGGTGTGTCGAAGAGTACGATATAATTGTAATATGTCTCGTGATCGTTCACATACCCGGAAATGTTCAGTGTTGCACCTTCGTACACGAACGGCGCTTCCATGACCTCTCCAAAGGTTACCTGCCACTCACCATAGTGTTCCAGTAATGTGAGATTTTTAAGTATCAATTTATATTCAAAATTATTTTCATTGTACTCCATGGAAACGTTCAAGGAGACGAGATCACCTTTATGTAATCCAGCAGTTGATCGGATTTGATCATTTATATCTACCTTGACAGTATAAAACCCGTCTGTGGGATGCTCGGTCAGCCGCAGGCTGGTGACGGGCTGCCGCGGCTCGTACTTGAGGTACCCAGTGACCTCCACGGGCAAATATTTGAATTCCCCTGGCTGATGCTCGAGCCGGTGTGCAAGCTCGGGTATGGATAACCGGTAATGGTGCCAGTGGCCTATGATCTCGATATCTTTTTCGTTCACCACGACCAGTTCTAAAAACTCGTCGGAAATACGCAGGACCGAACCTTTAGCCTGGATGATGTCGCCGATGGAAAAGTTGCCGCCGCAGCTCTCGATGAATATTTTGAGCGTGGACTCCAGGTCATCGGGCTCCAGGACGGTCAGTATAAGCTCGCCGCGGCTGGTTGGATCCGAGTCAATCACTATACCCTCGATGATCACGATCTTGCCCTCGTATCTACCAAGCTCCGAATAATCTTCCACGAAAACTGGTTCTGACGCCAAAGACAGTATGTAAAGAACGATCATTCCGATGACCAGAAATATGATCGCGAAATGTTCCACCTTAAATGATCGAAATGGTAATTTGATCTTTCTCACCGGTACTCCTCAGCCAGAATGATTATTTCTACTCTCTTCTATTTGGAAATTATATCAACGATAATATTTATGTTTATGGGATTTCCAATTTAATCATTAATTTTTTAGGTTCTTCTCCTAACTTTCGTAGGATAATGGTAAAATGAGGGATGTAGGATAATTTGATGGGTTGATGCTGAACAGATACCGGGCTGGGTTTGTGCTGAACAGATACCGGGCTGGGTTTGTGCTGAACAGATACCGGGCTGGGTTGATGCTGGACAGATACCGGGCTGGGTTTGTGCTGAACAGATACCGGGCTGGGTTGATGCTGGACAGATACCGGGCTGGGTTGATGCTGGACAGATACCGGGCTGGGTTTGTGCTGAACAGTTGCCGGGCTGAGTTGATTCCTGGAATTTATTTTTAAAGCTAGGTATCTGTCAATCAACAACCCATCATTGCTACTACCCCTTGGTAACTCATCAACGCCACTGTCAATCAACAAATCTACATATTATCAAATAATCATTCTTAAATAGGAGTTTAATATTAAGAATATATAGGGAGTGTAAATGAGATTTGTAACGTCGATGAACATAATTCCGGGGCAGTATACCGCGGCTGTAAAATTATTTAAGAACCCTACAATACCGGAGGGTATAGAGATCATTAAATTTTTATGGTTATTTGGCATACCAGATGCGATCTTGCTGTTCGAGTCGCCAAACGAGGAAGTGGCCGGTGATTTTATACTTCAATTCGGCGATGTTGCCGAGCTGAATACATCGGTGTGTTTCCCCATCGAAAAGATGAGATGGGTGTAATCGATCGAATTATTAATAATGAGAAAGATCACGGCCATTAAATCATGAATTGAAGAATCAATAATAAATTTGGACAGAGGGAGGTGTAAAAAGGAAAGAGGGTTGATATATTAGCGATAAGACCCTAATTCCACTAGCGTTTTGAATCAATAATGCTTAAAAGCGTCCTCTTCCCTCTTTCCTGTTTAGGGATTTGGGCTTCGTTTGGTTATTTAACAGTAATTGTTAACTCGAAGTTAACTTTAGAAATTCCTCATCGATAGTATACCCGTCCCCTGTGATCAATCCTTGTTGTAACACCAACCCTGCAGTCACCGTGTTATCCATTCCCAAGATCGCACCATCGCAGGTTACGTTATCTTGAATTTGAGTTCGGTCATGGATTACCGTATCTGATAATTTACACCCTGCACCTATCCGGACATTATCGCCCAAACATACATACGGTCCCAGGGTGGAATTCTCATCAACTACACAACCTTTACCTATCAACACCGGTGGCACAAGCTTAACCGTGGGTTCGATCATGGTATTTTGACCAATATTCTCGGTTAATTCGTTCGATTCCAATTGATAGTCCAGCATCTTCCAGTGCGTTTCCAGGTAGATCTCCGGCGTCCCCGCATCGAACCAATAACCTTTGAACTCCTGGCCGTACAGTCGTCTATCCAACACCTTGGGGAACACTTCGCGCTCGATGGAGACCTTTCGCCCGCCCGGAATATGATCCAGTATATCCGGCTCGAGACAGTACGTACCTGCATTGATCAGGTGTGAGAATATCTCCTCCGGCTTGGGTTTTTCCAGGAACCGTGTGATCCGGTTATTGGGATCTATGGATATTATTCCAAACCGTGTGGGGTCGGCAACCTCCCAGAGTGCAAGCGCGCCCATACCGCTCTTGTTCCTATGAAATCTTATGAACTCGGAAACATCCAGCGAGGTTATTACATCGCCGTTGAACACAATGAAAGTATCATTGATCAATTTCTCTGCGTTCTTGATGGCGCCGCCCGTACCCAACGGCTCGGTCTCGGGGTGCAGGATCACGGGTATGCCCTGATCATGTTCGTTGAAATATTGCTCGAGCTGCTCCTTGCCGTAGTTCACTGCCAGGATCACTTCGTCTACAAGACCTTGCACCTTATCGATCAGATGCACGATCATGGGCTTGTTCAGAATGGGTAGCAACGCCTTTGGCCGGTTATCGGTAAGCGGCCGCAACCGTGTGGCAAAGCCGCCTACCAAAATCAATGCTTGCATAATAATGATCCCCAATCGGTTACATTTATATTTATATTTACTGCACTTTTGCGTTTTGATTAGATAGAATAATGATTTTAGTTCAATGAGATGGTCGACTGGTAGATAATGGGATGTTGTATCTATCGTAGAGATGGCTGGATGTTCTATATATCGTTGGGATGGCAGGATGTTCGATATGTCGCTGAGATTTCAGGATGTTCTAAATGTCGTTGAGATGTCAGGATGTTTTATATGTTGTTGAGATTTCGGGATGTTGAATGTGTCGTTGATATTACGGGACGCACCAACTGTATAGAAAAAACAAATCAAACATCCTAACAATGAATTGTAACGTCCAACATCTTAGTAATTAATCGATATATAATATATCCTAATAAAAAATCGAAATATACAACCTCCTAATAATTAATCGAAATATACAACATCCCTGTAATTAATCGAAATATAGAACCTCCCAACAATGAATCAAAAAATACAACATTTCAACACTCATGATTCCATCACCATTTGCTCGATCTACTACTCAAACAAGTAGTTTACTCTCTACTATTTATTTGAAAACGCAAAACTTCAATTTATATTTATATTTAATCGAAAGTATTAAGATAGAACTATATATATCCCGTATTTTCTCGTTCCCTTATAATAATGGATTGAAAAGATTTAACTTAAGATCAGATTCCTAAATAATAAATACTTAATGATCAAAATCAACAACAAATCAGGGCGTGATAGATATGGTACAAATACATGAACAGATATTTCGTGATGCACACCAGTCCATTTTGGCAACACGGATGCGCACCGAGGATATGCTGCCGATCTGCGAGCGTATCGACAAGATCGGATTCTTCAGCTTCGAGGTCTGGGGCGGCGCAACTTTTGATGTACCCATTAGGTACTTGAACGAGGACCCCTGGGTGCGGCTGAATAAATTGAAAGAGGCAATGCCCAACACACCACTGCAGATGCTGGAGCGTGCAATGAACATTGTCGCGTACTGGAATTTTCCGGACGAAATAGTGCGTAAGTTCATAGGTTTTGCAAAAAAGAACGGGTGCGATTATTTCAGGATCTTTGATGCATTGAACGACCTGCGCAACATGAAAGTACCCATCGAGGCTGTGTTAGAAACAGGCGGCCATGCACAGGGATGTCTATCATACACTATCAGCCCCGTACATACGGTTGAACATTATATCGAGCAGTTCAAAGAGCTCGAGCGCATGGGATGCAACACACTTTGCATCAAAGACATGGCCGGCATGATATCTCCAACCAGTGCATATGATATCATTAAAGGCTGCAAGGATGCGGGGATCAAGACTCCCATTAACCTGCACTCGCACTGCACCAGCGGCATGACCGGGATGGCATACATGTGGGCCTGTGATGCGGGTGTTGATATATTGGACACTGCAATGTCGCCAATTTCAGGCGGCACGGGCCAGCCACCAACCGAATCCATCGTTGCTGCATTACAGGGAACAGAATACGATACCGGTTATGATCTAAAAGAGCTGATAGAGATCAGAAGGTATTTCATCAAGGTCTGGGATAAGTACCGGCACCTGCACAGGATCAACGCACTTAAGGTTGATCCCGAGGTCACCGTGCACCAGATACCAGGCGGCATGCTGTCCAATTTGATCTTCCAGCTGGAAGAACAGGGTGCGGGTGATAAATATTTCCAGATACTGGACGAGACCGCGCGTGTGCGCGAAGAGATGGGTTACCCGCCGCTGGTCACACCAACCAGCCAGGTAGTAGGTGTTCAGGCGGTGATGAATGTACTCCATGGACGCTATAAAATGATTCCGAACGAAACAAAAGACTATTGCAGGGGTATGTACGGGAAACCGCCGGCACCAATAAAACCAGAGATCATGGAGAAAGTACTTGGACCCAACTGGAAGGACGAAGTGATCACTTGCCGACCGGCAGATCTACTTGAACCAATGTGGGAAAAACGCAAGGAAGAGCTTGAGGCGAAGGAGAAGGAACTGGATAAGAAATTGATCAATAAGGAAGAGGACATCATGACATATGCCATTTATCCACAAGTAGGTCTGAAATTTTTATCTGGTGAAGCTAAACCAGAGTTCACCTCAGACGAATTACCTTTACCAATTACCCATCCATTTACCCATTCCATGATAAAAGCACAGTTCCCGGAATTATCCAAAGAAGATATCAGTAATTTCGGCAAACCAGTTGCACCAACCCAGGTGGCGCCGGTTGTTCCTACCGAGTATAACATCGAGGTGAACGGTGAACCGTTCGAGGTCAAGCTGGAGCCAGTTGGCGGGTTCATCACGATCGAAGGCAAAGTTGGTGAAGGTCTCCAAGGTGCCATAACTCCAGGATCAGGTCAAGCCTGTAAACCGCCGGCAGATACAGAAGGCGGGGTTAAAAGCAGCATGCAAGGAACAATAATAAAAGTGAACGTGAATAAAGGTGACGATGTGGATGAAAATTCCATTATTGTCATAATCGAGGCCATGAAAATGGAGAATGAAATAAAGGCTCCACATTGTGGTAAAGTGGAAGATATCTTCATCAAAGATGGCGATATTGTCAAACCTGGTGATGTAATAATGATCATCAAATAATTAAAAAGATTATAAAAACGCAAAGGTCTTAAAAAGAAATGGTTATGAATAAGGAAAGTGGGAGGCGGAAAGTGGAAAGAAGGTTGATAGATCAACGATATGACCCTTTCTCCTCTAGTGAGTCTACCGAGCGTCCACTACTCTCTTTCCTGGCTTGAAAGGTGAAAATATGTTGAATAAAGTCCTGGTTGCAAATCGTGGCGAGATCGCAGTTCGGGTCATGCGTGCATGCCGTGAGATGGGCATACCAACCGTAGCCGTTTATTCAGAAGCGGATAAGAGTGCATTGTTCGCAAGATATGCGGACGAGGCCTATTTGTTGGGTCCCGGACCTGCGTCACAGAGCTATTTGAACATAGAAAAGATCTTGGACATCGCCGAGAAGAGTGATGCCGAGGGTATACATCCAGGCTATGGTTTCCTGGCTGAAAACGCCAAGTTTGCCGACCAGTGCAAATCACATGGAATAGAGTTCATTGGCCCACCGGTCAATGCGATCGAGGCAATGGGCAGCAAGATCGAGTCAAAGAAGATGATGAAGTCCGCCGGTGTACCGGTGATACCCGGTGTTGAGGAGGGTATCCGCGACCCTGAACGCGCCAAGGATGTCGCATCCAAGGTAGGCTACCCTGTCATGATGAAGGCGTCCGCAGGCGGCGGCGGTATCGGTATGAAGATCGTGTACGACGAGAAGGATCTTGCCAAACAACTCGAATCTACCATGCGCATAGCAAAATCGTCCTTCGGTGATGATACGGTATTCATCGAGAAATACCTCGACGAGCCGCGTCATGTTGAGTTCCAGGTAATAGGTGATAAGAAGGGGCATTTTATCCATGTACGCGAGCGGGAATGCTCAGTACAGCGTAGGCACCAGAAATTGATCGAAGAGACTCCATCATGCGTCATGACCGAAGAATTACGGGCAAGTATGGGTGAAGCTGCTGTGAAGGCTGGAAAGGTCATCGGGTATTATAATGCTGGCACCGTGGAATTCATGTATTCCAAGGGTGATTTCTATTTTCTTGAAATGAACACGCGTTTACAGGTTGAGCACCCCATTACCGAGATGATCACAGGTGTTGACCTTGCAAAAGAACAGCTCAGGGTAGCTTCCGGGCTTCCGCTCTCGTACGAGCAGCAGGATATCACGGCACGTGGTTGGGCCATGGAGTGCAGGATCAATGCCGAGGACCCCCAGAACGATTTCATGCCTGCACCTGGAAAGATCATCAGGTACGGCGAACCCGGTGGACCGGGTGTGCGCGTGGACAGCGGTGTATATACAGGGTTCGAAATTCCACCGTTCTATGATTCTTTGGTGGCAAAATTGATAGTCTGGGGCCAGGACCGGAATGAAGCCATCATACGCATGAAACGTGCGCTCTGGGAATATCAGATCACGGGTATCAAAACCAATATACCGATGCATCAGGTGATCTTTCAAGATGAATACTTTAACCGTGGTGAATATACAACTCATTTCATCGAAGAGTATAAAATACTGGACAGGGTGAAAGAGTATATACAAACACAAAAATTGGCAGCTTCATCGGGTGCAAAGATCGCCGCAGTTACCGCTGCGGTTGGTATGTATATGAACTCGGTTCTTGCTGCGGCAACGTCAAAGAAGAATGAATAAAACAATATGCTTCTACCAAAATTCGGTGATGAGGCGAAATAAAAATTAAATCCCAGTATTTCATTACGGTAAAGCAACAATATCTAAACAGGGGGTTATAGATTTGGAAGATGCGATCCTGATACCAAAGGGTTCTCAGAAAAAGAGTATGGATTTTGAAGGTAAACATCTCGAGCTTTTGTTCAAGTCAGGTAAAATGGAAGGGATACTTATCGAGATCGAGTCGGGTGATGACTTTGGCAAGCAGTATACTCATGACGGTGAAGAATTACATTATGTGATCGAAGGTGAGATAGAATACATGATAGGGGATAAAACATACAAATTATCTGAAGGTGACTGCTTCTGGCATAAATCCAATATTCCCCACAGCGTGCGAAATACAGGCTCGAAAAAAGCCATATATCTCACTTTAGGTGTACCGCCTACTTTCATGTGAACTCAAACTCATGATTAACTATTGATCAATGGATAATGTTAAAAAATTATCAGTTTCATACGATTTGATAATGACGGTGATATTATGGATCCTGAAATTATATCAAAACTATCCTCGATCGTTGGATCGGACAATTGTAAAACCACCACAGCCGAGCTTTACACATACTCGATGGATGCTAGTATACATAAAAGCATGCCCGATGCAGTGGTCCGGCCTCGGAGTGCGCAAGAGGTCTCTGAGATCGTCAAGCTAGCCAATGAACACAAATTTCCGGTTATCCCGCGTGGGGGTGGTTCGGCATTATGCGGTCATTCCGTGCCAGTTGATGGCGGCGTGATCATTGACCTGCAGCGCATGGATACGATAAAAGATATACGTGTTGAAGACCTATATGCCGTTTGCGAGCCTGGCGTTGTCTGTGATGACCTGAACGCCGCACTTAAAAAAGAAGGTTTTTGGATCCCGGGCCCATCGAGCTCAAATGTGGCTAACATCGGAGGTATGGTAGCGACCAATTCGTCCGGCGATAAAGCGTTGAAGTACGGCGCCACCAGGGATTACGTTATTGGCCTGGAAGTGGTTCTGCCTACGGGCGAGATCGTGCATGCAGGTTCAAGAACCATTAAAAATTCGGGCGGGTACCAGTTCGAAAAGTTCTTCTGCGGCATGGAGGGAACGTTGGGAATAATCACCGAGATAATAACGAGAGTAATTCCTCTCCCCGAGAAAAAAGCCGCAGCTATCGCAGTATTTAACGAACTTGAGCATGCCGGGCAATGTGTTTCAAATATCATTGCCGCTCGTCTAATTCCTTCAGGTCTGGAGCTGATGTCAAACGTATGTATCCGCGCGGTTAACAAGGCGCTGGATCTGGGTCTACCAGAGGTCGAGGCAATACTATTGATCGAGGTTGACGGTGAGGCTGCGGTGATCTCCGACAAGATCAAAAAAGTATCGGATATCTGCAAAGAAAGTGGTGCAATATCGGTGGAATTTACCGATGATGAGAAACGTATTGCAGAGCTGTGGAAGGGCCGAAAAGGTATGATACCTGCATTAAGTAAACTGAATGAAGATTATGTCACGGTTATGCTCGCGGATGATATGTCGGTGCCCGTTTCAAAGGTGCCAATGGCAGTGAAAGAGTTTCAAATGATATCCGATAAGTACGAAATCATTGTTGCAAGTTACGGCCATGCCGGTGACGGTAACCTGCATACCAAGGTGCTCATGGACCCGACCAGAAAAAGCCACTGGGAACAGGCGGAGAAGGCGGTAAATGAAATATACGATGTGGTCCTGAAACTTGGCGGTACGGTCACTGGCGAGCACGGTGTTGCGATCACGAAGGCGCCGTTCTTCCATAAAGAGCGCGCCGCACTCATACCCACTATGAAAGCGATCAAGCGTGCAATGGACCCGAACAACATTATGAACCCGCACAAGCTCATGGACTGGGAGGGTGGATTTATTACACATCTCAGATACAAGATCGAGAGGGAGTAGCGATCTAATGGAGACGAAACATGTAAACAAATACCTCAAAGAAATGATAACTTGTACCATGTGCGGTTACTGTAAAGAGGTCTGCCCCACTTTCAAAGAGATCGGTTGGGATTCTGCATCTGCCCGTGGTAAGATCGCACTTTCCTACGGTTTGTATATGGGCGACATCGAGCCTGATGACTCGGTGGTGGAACGGCTGTTCCAGTGTACCACCTGCGAGGATTGTAAGCGCAGATGCCCGTCAAAGACCGAGGTGGTGAAGGCGCTCGAGGCAATACGCAAGGACATGAACGAGGCTGGCTTCGCTCTTGAGATACATAAGAAGATATACGACTCAATAAAAAAATACGGGAACCCGTACGCCGAGACCGCATCCAGGTCCGAAGTGTTAGGTGAACAGCCAAAAAAAGCAAAGATCGCATATTTTGCCGGGTGCACGGCTACTTATCGTAATAAGGAGATCACCGATGCCGCGATATCTATTTTAAAAAAGCTCGGGGTGGAGTACACTATTCTAGACGAGGTGTGTTGCGGTAGTGTGCTGCAGAGAACAGGGTTTGATGATGAGTCATTAAAGAAATTGATCGATGCAAACATTGATGCCATCGAAGCCACGGGTGCTAAAAAGGTATTGTTCTCGTGTGCAGGTTGTCTGAGGATGTTTCGGAAAGAATACAAACAGTTCAGAGATTTCGATTTTGAGGCGCTCCATTTCACAGAGTGGCTGGCAGACCAGGAGTTGAAACTTAAACCCTACACCAAAAAGCTCACATATCACGATCCGTGTCATATAGGCAGACATATCGGTATCTACGAGCCGCCGAGGAAACTTATTGAACGTATACCCGGGGTACAGTTCTCCGAGATGGAATACAACAGAGATAAGGCCAAGTGCTGTGGTGGCGGCGGCGGCGTGCGCTCGGCATTCCCAAAACTGGCTCAGGATATTGCGGCAAACCGAGTAAAGCAGGCCGAGTTTGCACAGGTGCTGGTTAATACCTGCCCGTTCTGTTTGAACACGCTCAAGTTTGGCAATGAGAAGTTGAAGCAGGACACGGAGATAATTGATATATTGACGTTGATAGATAGCCTAATGGAATGATTAATTTAGAGAAGAGGTGGAAGGACGCTAAAAAAGCATGAACGATTCCAGACACTAGTGGGAAGAGGGTTATATCACTCAATTATCAACCCACTTTCCTCTATCCAATGCCCGCTTTCCTATAAAATTATATTAGATCTTTTTATGAATTCTGTTATAGAAAAAAAATAAATTCGAAGCTGATTTGGAGCGGATATCAATGACTTTAGAAGCAGGAGCAGAAAAAGTAATCTTTGATTGTATGGGCGTTTCACCTGGTGAGAAGGTTCTGATCATTGCTGATACGGAAAAACAGCAAATAGGTCAAGCATTGTTTGACCAAGCGATAGAGGCTAAGAGCGAGGCCATGTTCGTCATTATGCTTCCACGGGCACGCCACGGCGAAGAACCGCCGAAAGGAATTGCTGAGTTAATGAAACATGTGGATGTAATAGTTGCACCTGCATCATGTTCGCTGACCCATACCCAGGCACGGCGCGAGGCGTCAAAGGTGGGTGTACGCATCGCTACCATGCCAATGATAATCCCGCAGATGTTTACCACCGGTGGGTTAACTGCAGACTTTTACGCTGTCCGTGACCGCATCGAGACCGCGAGTAAGAAGATCGGAAACGCTGATTCAGCGCATATTACAACCGTAAAGGGCACTGATCTGAAAATGCATATCTCACCAGGCCGTTGGGTTAAGGATACGGGTATCTTCTCTGAAAAGGGGCAGTACGGTAACCTGCCCGCTGGCGAGTTGTTCCTGGCACCCGATGAGGGTACCGCCAATGGCATGCTGGTGATCGACGGCGCCATGGCCGGTGTGCCCGAGCTGGATGAACCCATCAGGATCACAATAAAGGATGGTTTTGCGGAAAATATCGAGGGTGGCCAGGGGGCTGAGCAATTGCAAAAGATCTTGACCGAGGCGGGTGAGAAATTGAAAGAAGCTGGAAAAAACCCGAAACTTGTCTACAACATCGCCGAGCTCGGTATAGGCATGAACGACAAAGCCGGAGTGATCAATAACCCGCTGGAGGACGAGAAGGTGCTGGGGACCGTGCATGTAGCGGTAGGCGATAACTCCACGTTCGGCGGCACTGTCAAGGCGGGGGTGCACCTGGACGGGATAATCATGAACCCTACGCTGAGGCTTGGTGAGGTTGAGCTGATCAGAGATGGGAAGATGCTGTTGTAAACTATGATTCAGCAGACAAATAACTTATTTCAGATAAAAAGAACCACAGAGAGCACTGAGATGAACACAGAGATACATTAATTATTATCTACTTCTTTGTGTGTACCCTCTGTGGCTCGGTGGTTAAAAAAAATTTTCACTCAATATTTTTATCGCTAACTAATAAGACTATTCTAACCTATATCTTATCCCTTGGGGGTTTGTGAATCTATTAATATTTGCTATACCAATTAAATAAATAATTATAGTTTCGGTAGAACAATAATAGTTATTGCGCACCTGGACGGGATCGTACTGAACCCTCCGATGAGGCTTGGTGATATGGAATTGATCAGAGATGGGAAGCTGTTCCGATAAAACTGAGATTCAGTAATTTTTAGTTAGTAGAACACGGATGACACAGCTAAGAAAGAGTAATCATTTATTGGCAAATACAACATACCCGTTTAAAGATGACTCCGCAAAATATTGAAAATATATTCACTCAATTAAAAAAAGAACATCACGAGATCACCAAGTCCATATCAACGATAACAGACGTTGACCATAAGCTTTTTCATTCATACTTAACGCCCTCTTTAACTACGGAGATCGATAATTTACGGCTGAACTTCGAGGACTCGTTCGAATACATCCGCATGTATTTCAACAGCGGCAGGTACCAGGGATTCAAATTCTATGATGATGAGAACCTGATCGTATTTGCTATCGAGGACAAGAAGAAACCGCATTTTAAGCTATTTAAACCACTCGGGGAGGGTGCGATAAAAAAAATGACACAGATCATTAGCCTGCTTTCTTCCATCACAAAATATCCGATCCATTGTGTATGTTTGGATAATAAAATTCTAAAAGAGCTCAAGAAGATCAAACATTCAGAGATTAAGAATATCAAAGAGTTCAAATATTATATCTATGACCTTCAGACATTAGAAGGTCTACGCGGGAATCGGTGGAAGAATGTACGCCAGAAAGTAACCGCTTTTAATAAGAAATATCCCAAGCTGAAGGTCGAGCGTTTGAGCGAGGAGAATTTCTATAATGTCATACATTTCATAGGTGAATGGCGGCGGCAACTGCTAACATCACGCAAACTATCATTTTCTAATTTGGAGAAGAACAAGTCAGCGGCAAGCTATTACTCTGATAAGAACGATTTCAAGAATGTCTGGGCAACTGTGTATAAGCTGAGCGGGCGTGTGGTTTCGTTCCAGTTATTGTACCGGTTGGGTGAAGATTCCGCAGCACATGCCATTGGCATGGCAGATACCGGGCTTTCGGGGCTGGCCGAGGCGGCACAGGTGGATGTTTGGCGGGAAGTGCTGGGCTCAGGCATCAGATTCGTCAACGACGGTGCGAGCTGGCGGCCCGGGCTCGATCGGTATAAGCGCAAGTTCAACCCCATTTCAGTGCAGAAGGTGTTTGAGTGTAAGATCAGAATGTAGGATATATTGCTGAGATGTTGGGATGTTCTAAATGTCGTTGAGATAACAGGATGTTCTAAATGTCGCTGATATGGCAGAATGTTCTATATATCGTTGGGATATCAGGATGTTCTAAATGTCGTAGAGATGGCAGGATGCATAAATGAATTAACGTTAACTTATCGTACATCCTGGAAATTAAGCGAAACGTACAACATCCTAATAATCAAGCGAAATGTACAACACCCCATAAAGAATCAAACTTATGTGATCCAAATGTCAGAGTTAAATGAAACAGGAATACAAGATGAGATCGCCCGGGAACTCAAAAATGTAAAAAAACTCATCAAATACCTGGAAGGTTATCCCCAGACGCCGGATGGACAAAAAGCACGGTTAACCGGAATGATCGAACATTTAAAGGATAAGGTCCGGACCGGAGACCTGGAGGAATTAAAGGCACTGGAGAGCAGGCTGAAACAACAACTGGAGTCATCCGAACAGAGAATTGCACAACGGTCATATATCGATCATATCCGGGGTTGGTACCTGCGTCCGCTGGTCAACCATTTTGACAGTGCACTAAAGATCAGCTCATTCACAAGCGGCACTGAAGGCGCGACCGCATTGAACCGGAACTTGAAGTTATACCTCGCTGATCCATACCTAAAAGGATCGCAGGAGAAAACTATTTTGGAATTACACCAGTTCTTCAAATTCAAAGCATCGGGTAAAGGCACCACTGCTTCTGCAGAGCTGGAAGAACGGTTCTATGACCAACTCGAATTTACCGATGAAAACCCCCTTTCAGGCACCACCATGGGCCAGCTTGGGTTACCGAGCCTGCAATACAACCTGACCAATTTTATCGACAAATTGAAAAATGGTGAAACCTCGGTTCTTGTAACGGGGTTATGTCCGCTCTCCACCATCGGAAACGAGCTGGGGTTGGTATTGGCCGATGGTAAGGTTGTAAGACCGATCTTGGGTTTTGAACCGTTACAAGTAGAACATGATGATATCATTGATATCAATTGGCCGAAAAGGCCGATCCTCTCGGATTATGTGGTGTTGCGAAATATTTTGGAGCAGTATAAGCACTGGAAAAATAAAGGCAGGCTTTCGGTTATCATTTGGTATCCATATCATGAGTATTATCTTGAACTGACGGAGAATATATTTAATAATTATCTGACCTCTGGCCTACTGTCCACCGGGCAAATACACTCGGGCCTGACCAAACTTAAACAACGATATTTTCGATTGATCGAACTGGTCAGAACCGAGCTGGGTTTAACGGGTTCGGATGCCGAAAATGAGATAAAGATCATCGAGGTGGATAAAAATAAATATAATGATCTAGAGAAAGTTAAGACAAAGATCGATCTCTCATTCTTCAAATATATTTACGGTTCCTGGGTGGGGAACGAACTGCGGCGCAGGTTATACGAACAGCTCATGATCAAACATATCAAGCCGGTGTTCGATGGTGTGAATACCCTGCATTTGGACACATCATACGAGCTCTGGCCGGACATGCTCGGGGCATGTGTGGTGGAGCGTGATGGGTTAAGGGGTAACTACAGCTTTGTCAATTATCCTTCCATGCCGTCCATAAGCCTAAGCCATATGCGCGAGTATAATGCGCCGTATGATGATAAGGTGTATCTTGGAGAGGATGAAACGATATTCCGGAGAAGGGTGGAAAGGCTGCCGAAAAAGTATGTGCTGCATGTTGCACCAGTGGTGGCGTGGAGGGATGGTTTGGGGAGGAAAGATCGGTCGGAAGATGAGATCGTTGATGAATTTAGAATGAAATTGTTGACGCTGAATAAAAAAATGTTACGCAAAGTGAATAATGATTGACACATTTTTTTATAAAGTCAAATTTTAAAAGTTAAATTTGAAAAGTGTTTCTTTATTATTCATTTTTCAATTCTTATGTACCCTATACCCATAATAAACCACGAATTAACACGAATCTTCACGAATGTTATTTATGTCATTCGTGCCAATTCGTGTGTATTCGTGGTTCCAAACCATCAAATCATTCGTGTAAAATTCCAGTTTTTATTTCGACTTTTACCTGGGTAAGAATTCTTTACTCAGTGTTATTTATTATAAGAATTCTTAGCTCGAGATAATTTTTGCTAGAAAATTAATGAAGCTTTGAAAAAGTCGAAGAGTTTTTCAATGCCGAATAATTTGTGCAAACAAATTGTTCTAGTTTACATTTTACCTTTTACCTTTTCAATGGCCGGAAACAAGCATTTAAAGTTTCTGACAATTTAGCACCATGCCAATAAAGCAATTTTTTAATGTTGTCTAAATTGGGAGAACAACCATAATTATTTATGATTAAATTATTCTTATTAAAATATAATTATAAATATTACTATTCCCATACGTGGAAGGATACAAATCCGGGGGATGCTCAGTAGATCTTCAAGAGTTTCCGTTATAATATTAGGAAGGCTAATTATTGACCGTAGTTGAATTGTTAGGTCATAGCTTGTCAATTGAAGGTTAATTAAATATATTACGTGAGATGATAAAATGTCACTTGATTCATGGGTATTTAAAAGGTATCGAAAATTGATCGTTATTATTGTTGTGTTAATGTTTCTAATATCAACAATTCCAAATGTATCGGCTGGTGACGGTAAGAAAAAAAAGGATAAACCTGAGCCACCATTTGATCTGAATGCTACTCTAGAGGAAGTTGACGAATCTTATAAGGATTATCAAGCTTTGATGAACAAAACCAATAACCTAGAAGAAGAGCTGGATGAGCTAATTGAAAACGCAAAGGCGTGCAAAATATCCGGTTTGGATCTGGAGCCGTACAAGAACAAGATCAACAAACTAGAATCAGAGCTAGATGACCTGATCGACGTATTAAAAGACCTGGAAAAAGATGAGAAGAAATTAAAAGCTGCTGAGAAGGATAATGAAAAAGAAATAAAAAACATAAAAGATGATCTAAAAGAAAAAGAGGGCGCGCTGGACAAGAAGATCAAGGACTTTGACAAAACGCTAAAAGCTCTGGAAAAGGCTGAAAAGAAGAACCCGGGTAAGCTTGAGGCTCTAATGGATAAACTGGATAAGATCTATGAAAAGATAGAAAAATTGGAAGAAGAAATTGAAGAGAAAGAAAAAAAGAATAAGGATACGAGTAAAGCCGAGAAAAAACTTGAAGAACTGGAAGATGAATTTATAAAAATTACCATAAAGATTTACATCTTGGAGAATGAAACTTATGAGCTCGCTGCTAAGCTTGAGGGGTTATTTATAGACATTTTAACGTTAGAGAACGACTTGGAAAGTTTATATTCAGAATTGGCGACGCTTGAATCGCGCCAGGATGGAATCGAGCAAGCACTGGACAAATTGAAGGAGATGAAGAAGGGTAAAAACAAGTTGAAAGAAGAACTTGATAAGATCAAGAAGAAAATAAAAGAGCTGGAGGAAATATTTAAGGATAAACGGAAAAAACGCAGTGGCGATAAGAAAGAGAGCCCGAAGCCACTGATCGAGACCGAGCTGGTACCGCTTAATCTACAGGGAATGAGCAGCACATTCGGGATTATTAAGGTCCATGTGACCGATGAATTGGATACCTCCGATCCCAAGGAATCTGCCGAGAATTGCATGTTACAGCTCTCCACGGACGGCAGAACATGGTACCCCCTGGAATTAGATCTGACAGTTGAGGATGGGTTTGCATTTGTATATGTAGCTACTGAGCCAGATAAGTATTATTTCAAGGCAGCCATGTGCAATTGGTATGGCAACCTCGGTTTTGATGACACCTCGGAGGATTTCACGGGGAATGAGCCACTGGAGCAATTGGACCAGGACATATCAGTAATTAATGTTTCGTTTACTTTTTGGTATAAGGGTTATTCGATCAATTGCGTGAACCAGCAGCAGTTGATACCACAACCAATTTTAGCCAATGATGTTAATACAATTAAAAATTCTTTATCTAATTTCCTAGTGAACCCTGTATCCAAAACATCTTACCAGCGCTCACTGGTGACGTTCCAGGATGGTGAGGATATCATTGCCGTAGGTTATGCGGAGACCAGTATGACCGATTCCACACCATTACGATCTACCCAAGGCGATAGCTTCGCAGTATTGGAATCTGATATTGTCACTCGCGGAAATATCCGCGATCATCATTTCTTGGCCATTCCACCATATTATGATGCCCCGACAATTATAATTAATACAAGTTTGGGAATTATTGAAACTCCTAGTCTGATCCGGAATAGCACGATTCTTGGAATTACTTCAACAAATTTCGATTGCTCAGTGTTGTTTTTAAATGTTGATGAAGAAGAATCACTGGATTGGGATTATGATATATGTCTTCGTACTAACATTAGTTATTTCGGTGATGTTGATCGTATAAATGATGACCACTCGATCGATTTTGAGGGCTCCATAGATGTTCGCGAGAATTTCACCAAACAATTTGGTGAGAATGTGAAGACCACATTAAAGGTCGGTGGGTTCTTAAGTGCAAAGGTCGAACGTAGTACATTCGAATATGGTGACCTGGGTGGCCTTTCAGTTCTGGCAGACATTTACATTGGCGGAAGTGTTATAAAATTAAAGGGGTCATTGGATGGAAAAGTGTATTCGGATTATTCTATTGATTTTTTTGGTTCATTAACGGTCCGTGAAAATTACACATATAAAAAAGGCAATGTGACAGCTACATTAGGATCTGGATCCTCGGTTACTGTTGAAGTAAAAGCTAGCAAATTAGTTAAAGTTGGATTAGCTGTTAATTTTGAGGTTGACACTGATATTGAGAGCGATGTAACTTCAGCTCTTAAACTAAATGGAACAATTAAAGGTAAATATGAGACCAATGGTTCTTTTGATATGACAGGTAGTTTAACTCTGGTGCCACCGTTCAAATATAAGAAAAGCAAACTTAATGTTGATTTCAGATCTGAAGGATCTGTTGGTGTAGATGTTGAACAAAGCGCCTTTAAAAAGGCTGAGTTCAATGTCTTTAGCGAGGTCGGGATTACTATTCAAGAAATCAATGATACTGACCTTAAGTTACAAGGATCGTTGGGTGGAAAATATGAAAATGAAAGATCTAAGACTAGTGTGAACACAAACATACAATATGGTGAGATTTTAATTTTTGTTATAGAAAAAATTGTATTCCCAACCTTAATTGGACCTGAAGTGGAAAGCTTTGAAACGTTATTTGAACAATTGATTTCTGTTGAAGACCTAGATGGCAACACAACAAACATCATCACTACCCAAAATTTAATTTTCAATAGTCACTGGGCCAACATAAATTTATCAGCGTATTATCACATGGGAGATCCAACAGATAATTGGACAGATTCCAGGAAAGATGACAATGATAGACTAGGAGATTCATCACGCGATACTAGAGTTGATAATGACACAGATACAAATTCTGCACTCACACTTACGCTTTTACAGAGGATAGAACTATCAGACCTATCAGTACGCAATCTTGATAATGGGAATTCATCAGGAGCTTCAGCATCGGCAGGTTTCGGAGCATCAGCATCGGTTGGCTTCGGCGCTTCGGCATCGGCTGGATTCGGTGCTTCGGCATCAGCAGGCTTTGGCGCCTCGGCATCGGCAGGGTTCAGCGCTTCGGCATCGGCAGGATTCGGCACTTCGGACTCCGACGATGATGATGACGGCTGTGTGGACTCGTTCCTAGATGTGCGGTTTTCCACCAATACACTCTTCCCCAGCGGCCCGGCAAAGGGTTATGAGGGCCGTTTTGAGATCGAAGTTGATGTCAACATGATTGGTGAGATTGGTGCAGTAAGTGAAAGAAAAAATGCCTCCGATGTAGATAATGATGGCAAACTTGATACAGGCAATGATACAAACGAAACTAAGCTGGAGAAAGCCTATTTCGTTAAAACCAGTGTGGGATCCGAGATTACGGTTATGTTTAATCCAGAAAAGGTTATCATTAAAAAACAAGTGGAATGGGAAGAAGAGAGAGTTCGAGATAAAAAAGGATTTTCGTACTATAACAGGGCTTTTAGCTTTAATTCTACTATTGAATGTGAAACAAAAGGAAATAACACAATGATGATTAGAACTTATGACAAATTTCACAGACTCACCCGTGGCACCAGCACTAGGACTTGGGGTGATAAAGAAAATGAGACTAATAATGATTCAACACGAGATGAAACACGACAAGACTCAAACACTATACAAAATACGAGAGAAAACGGCAGTTCTTCGAGAACCAATACGAGCTTACGTAAGATCGCATATATATTCGAGTATGGAGAAGAGCTTGAAGTGATGTTCAATCCCAAGGAGTTTACTGTGACGAAATCTGTTGCATGGCAAGAGCACCGTGATTCAGGTTATGATGTTCCAATGACTCAGTTCACGTCTGGTGGAACACGTGTATACAAAACCGGAATTAACTTTTCAAGTAATAATGAAACAGAATTGGATAAATGGATACCAACTGACAGAAATGATACGAATTATTATAATAATACTTCATGGGGTAGAATAAATACCGCATCATGGTGTAGAATATCTTCAAGTACAAGTATTGGAGTATCAAGTACCGGCTGGCCGAATATCTCAAGCACCATGTGGGGCAGCATCTCAAGTAGTACCTGGGGTAGCATATCTAGTAGTACCTGGGGTAGCATTTCTGGTAGTACCTGGTCCAGTATATCTTCAACTATGTGGGGCAATATATCTAGTAGTTCTTGGGGTAGGATCTCTGACGATCAATCAGATGACAATGATACAAACAATAGTGGAGATGGCCAGTTCTTTGTAGATTCATTCTTTGATATCACCTATGAAATCACGCCAGATCATGAATCATTTGAAATGGTCTTTAGAAGTGAGGTTGTATTAATTACTGGTAATTCTGAAAATTCGTCAACGATGACCATTGCTGGTTTTGATCTGTATCACAGGCTCACTCGGGGCACCAACAGCAGAACCTGGGGAGATGGGAACAGCTCACGAGATGATAATGATGACAGACCTGAAGGCGATAGCTACGACAGGGTATTACTAGAAACCAGCATGATCATTAATATATTCATAAATGACAGCGAGATCGAGATACATGCCGAGGGTATGACCAAAGCCGAGCTGATCGGTGCGGTGGCCGGGGGTATCAATGATTCAGAGGATGAACAGACTGCGCGATCAGGTAATACATCCGGCTCGAAACCACCCAAGATCGACCATATGCTTTATTTTAAATCTGAATTTAGTATAAAGCTCCTAAATCAAAAAAACGAGAGTTTCCTTTATTATCAATTTGGAGAATTTATGACTGATGTCATAGATGATTGGGATAGTCTCAATAGGTCAGCGCATGCAAATTATTCAGCCACTTTCCAACTTGTAAATGGAAGTTCCTATCATACAATCTTCTCGAAATGGAGCGAGATCGGCCCAACCACAAATTTTAAGCTTGAGATCGAGGGTGTCGACGCAGGCCAGTTCACCTCAGTTGAAATCGACATTGAACAGGAAGTCATCAATTATGATGACCACGAAACGTTCTGGTGCAGGGTATCAACTTTCATGGCAGGCTCGAGTTCGGGCAACTGGTCACTCCCTGAGGTGGATAATGAAGTACAAGTAGCACTTGGACAAACATTTAATACCGGTGATCGCCCAGGGCTACAGGATTATTCAATAAACTTTGTATTGGAAAATCTCACCGCAGGTAAGGAACCGAAATATAAGATTGATACTTGCTATAATTTCACAGGTAACACGAGTTATTGGGGTAATGTAAGCTATTCTGTCAGGACCATTAATAACAATTCTGTAAATGAGACCTACATTTATCTCAAGGTGGACACTTATGAGAAGACCGTGGATAAGGACGGGGGTGTGGTGAATAAATTGCTGTTCACTGATGTGTTTAAAATTAAGTATAATAGAATGATCAATATTGACTCACGATCAGGTTCAGCATCAGTTCGTGAGACGCTGGAGTTGGCGGTGGAGAGTGTTGAATATAAATGAACCGAAGAGCCCAGTAATTGAATATTAGATCCTGATAGGAAGAAGGCATTTAGTCCTGAATTCTAACCCTTACACTTTACATTTTGCAATTTCCAATATCCAATACCCCAAGCAATAACCAATTGATATTGATTTATTCACCCCTTAAAAAACTCCTTCAGATCCTTCACCGGGTCTACTTAATAATTATTTTTCCAATTTACGTTTTAGTTCCAAAAATTGCTCCTCAGTGATCTCTTTTTTAAGTAATTTGATCGCCAAGCGTTTTAGAATCTCAAAGCGTAATTGGTCATTTTCTATACATTCATAACAAACATTTGTTTGATTAGGTATCTTTCGCACAAGACATAGTTCCATTAATTTCCTGAGGTTATTTGTCAATGTTAACCTCTTTATTCCGGTTAACCTGCACAATTCCTTTTGAGTAATTCTTGGATACCGTTTGATCGTGTTTACTATTTGCTCTTGTGTTATTGTCAATTCATAAGCTTTTGGCATTTCCTCTTCCATTCTAAACACAATAGTTTTACCTGGATGTGGATAATAATGTCGTTTTCCTCTCTCCGAACCAAAGCTAATTTTACCTGCCTTTTCTAAATAATCAAGATGGTATCTTAAAGTACTATCATTTAACCCAAAAACAGTTTTCAAAATGTTAAACGACACACCAGGGTGTGCAACGATATGATTATAGATCATTCTTCGGATGTCATGTTTTAAAACTGGTTCCCCTTCGTCCATCATAGTGCAACCTAATTTATGGTATGATATATGATTTAAGATTTTATTTTTTATGATATCTGGTTTCCGTTTCGTTAAACGGTGTCGAAACTCGTATCGTCAGACGGTTTCGGTTAACGGCTTCTGGCCGTTTCACGTTTTACGAATTACGATACCAGCTTCCAAACCGACATGTTTGACAAAAACAAAAAAATTACGTATATTATTGCTCCTTTTATTAATCAATTTTCTTGTGATCATCTATTAGGTTCTTATCATGTATGAAATTATATGTTTCTTCAGATATCTTTCCGTTTCGATGGTCTCCCTCGAGCATTGCTTGAAGCTCCTCGGTAGGTATATCCAGATCTCTGGTTTCTTTTCCGTATATGATCTCGTCTCTTACTTTCCGAATGAGTTTGTCATCATTAAATGGTTTGGTGACACGCATTCGTTTATTCTTTAGAATAAACATTGTCAGATATGTTAATATTAAGATGACAACGATCAAGCCTACTATAATTAACATCGAATTAGTATTTACAAAATCTTTATCATTTGTTTTGGTTTTCTTGGACCTGGTCGGGTCGGTGGGGTAATCGTCTTTGTTATCAGTGACTCCATCACCATCGGTGTCTGTTTTTATGGGATTGGTACCGAGTTTGTATTCCTGAAGATTGGTGAGATTGTCACCGTCACTGTCAAGTAATGCATCCATTGGATTATTTGGATTGAGGCCGTAAAATAATTCCCAAGTGTCCGGAAGGCCGTCGCCATCGGTGTCTGTTCCATCACCCTCCCACTTTTTTGGATCTAACGGATAGGCATCCTCACTATCAATATAACCATCACCGTCGGTGTCTTTATTTTTCGGGTTGGTATTTAGATAGTATTCTTCCAGGTTTGAAAGTGCGTCATTATCCGGATCAAGGAACGCATCAAGAGGATCTTGCGGGTCCAAACCGTTTGCAATTTCCCATGCATCAGGAATTCCATCGTTATCACTGTCCGATCCGTTACCATCATCGACCGGTATTACTTTGACCTTGAAAATGGCATATACATAATGCACAGGGTTAGTATCTTTGGCTAATATCACTACCTCTTCTTCACCGTTCCAGTCAGTTTCGTTCGACGATAGGTCAACAAACTTATCCTCATCGATCACGGCCTTAACTTTGGCTCCTGGGTTTTCCACTATAGAATAATCGGTACCACCTGCTTGACCGTCCCTATCCTTGAAATAATCGGTGATCTTGAATGCATTATCCAATACATCATCTTCGAGAAAACTCTGATCTGGTATGGATTTGATTAGCGCAACGGGCCATGCATCGATTATTACGATGACATTGAAATGTCTATAGGCCATTTCTGTTCTCGGATCCGGATCTTGGACGTACATAATTAATATATGTTTACCTGCAGCCGAGAAAGGGAACTTGAATATCAATCTCATATTATTTTTCGGGTCTTTCTCGAGCCAGGCATCGTTATCATCGGCCATGATAGACTGTACCCATACAATTAGTTCCGAGCGGCTAGTATCTGGGTCGTTAATGAAATACGAAAAATCGTAGCTATAAGCATTATCATCAGCTTCGGTATCGGGGTTGTAATAATGCACGTATATGTCAGGTATATCGTTAATTTTTGGTGGGGAAGGGCTATAATTTTGTGTAAATACCCGCACGATACATGTATCCGTATCAGTCAATGAGCCGTCCGAAACGTTAAGGGTAACCGTGTAATTACCGAGCTTGTTATAAGAATGTGAGGTTTTACTAGAATTTTGCCAGCCGGTGGATGTTCCATCACCAAAATCCCAGTTATATGTTATATTGTCTCCATCTGGATCGCTTGAGCTGGTGCCGTCAAAAGTTACAGTTTGGTTTATTATGACATATTGATTTGGCCCCGCGTTTGCAACTGGAGGCTGATTAACTTTGGGTGCTGACACCTGAACAAAACATGTATCCGTATCGTTTAGCTCGCCGTCAGAAACCCTGAGCGTTACAGTATAATTTCCAGGGAAGGTGTACGAATGCGAAGTTGTATTTTGGTTTTGCCAGCCGGTTGATATACCATCACCAAAAGACCAATTGAAGGTTAAAGGATCTCCATCGGGGTCGTAAGAGCCGCTGCCATCGAAATTTGTAGTTTGGTTAACTGTTACATTTTGGTTGGAACCTGTGTTGGCGATTGGTGGTTGATTTTTACTTAATACTCGAACAAAACAAGTATCCATATCCCTTAGTAGACCATCAGAAACCGTGAGCATAACGGTATAATTTCCAGGCATCGTATATGAATGAGATGTTGTATTTTGGTTTAGCCAGCCGGTTGACTTTCCATCGCCAAAAGACCAGTTGTAAGTTAGAGTGTCCCCGTTTGGATCATTGGAGCCGCTTCCATCAAAATTTATGGATTGATTTACCGTCACATTTTGGTCCTGGCCGGCGTTTGCGGATGGTGGTAGATTAGGGGCGGAATTACGGATTAATTTTGTTGAAAAGGGCGCGTAAAGGACCTTTCCTAAGTTAAAATCGTCATAATAATCGTAAATGCTGTGATTGATCGAGTTCGTAATTGTTGTCCCCCACCAATTATTTTTAAAACTCCAATTACCCCAACTTTTTGATTGACCATTATTTACATTATATAATGTATTATTAAAAATATTATTATTGTTAAAAATATAATGATCTGGTGGGTTGGGAAAGTTTGCAGAAAGTTCACTTAACAAATCTATGCCATAATTATTAAAACTTATTGTATTGTAGACTATTTTCAGTTTTTCGGGAGTGCCATAAAAATGGATTCCTTTATTATTTTTATATAAGGTATTATTTTCAATGAAAAATGAATCAAGCCCATCGTTCTTCCAATTACCCATCTCAATACCATTACCACTATTGTTTACAATTAAATTCTTTATAATATTTACATTAGAAGTCCAAGAATTACTAAAGTAGATACCATCTTTATATCCAGTGATCACATTATATTTAATTGTTAGATTTCCACCACTGATATGACAACTAATCCCCCTATTCTCACCAACATAATTTTGAAGCGTATTATTATGTATTAGAACATTTGCGTTTTCAATCTCAATGCCAATTCCATTACCATTTGTGTTTATTGTGTTGAAAGCTATTACGTTTGAAGGGTTGAAAAATGGCACTGACGGATTTCGAGGATTATAGCTTATTCCAGAACTACAATTGCTAATATAATTATAAGTTATATTCGGTGTGGCAGCATAAGGTTGCAATGTTGGATTGTTTTCATCTACAAATATTGCCCAACTTGCATATTCAATATTACAATATTTAATGGAGGATCCGTTATCTGGATCATTCATAAATTTTATTGAATCCCAATCACCAGGCGCAGGTTTATTTTTATTAGAAGTAAAGGTGATCATTTTATCCTTAGTACCATCTGCAATTAATTTTCCCTCGACCTGTAAATAATTCCCATTACCAAATTTTACAATTACCCCTGGATCTATTGTCAATGTAATATTATGTTCTACCAAAACATTACCATTGATATTATATGGACTGTTTGCTAGTGTCCAAGTAGTATTATTTGAAATTATTATATTGCCTCTGGATTTTGTTCCTTGATCTTCAATATCTGTTGCAGAAGTAATATTTATTTTAAAAATTACAACACTTATTGATCCAAAAATCAAAATGAATAATGTAAAGATAGTTATTATTGATATTGTACGGTTATTAATTATTGTATTTTTATTTCTTAACATATTTTCACATCACATTTAAACACAGCGATCCCACTTTTTCCTATGATCGTATTTCATTTTCACTTTAGACTTTTAACTTTTACAATTTGACTTTTCCAATGTCCCCATAGCTCATTCTACAGATATATATCTTCTAACAACTAAATTATACGTCTCTGGCCGGAAACAGGAATTTAAACTTTCTGACAACTCAACAAATTTCCGTTTGGAATTTCTAATTTGTGTTTTGGAGCTTAATTTTGACATTTACATCACAAATTTGCTTTAGCAAATTTTTTTACAAGGGTAATAATTCCGTTTTATATGTTATCAATTTTTAGGAATTATTAGCTCGAGACAATTTACACTAGTAAATTGGCGAAGTTTCAAATACCCCAAGCAATTACCAATTGACATTGATTTATTCACCCCTTAAAAAAATCCTTAAGATCTTTCACCGGATCCCAGCTCTCTTTCAGCCCGTCCAGGTCCTTCTGGAACCGCTTGGTACGGCTGTCCAAAATCAGCGCAAATCCACGGTCGTTCTCGTTTCTGATCAGCCTGCCGATGCTCTGGAGCAGCTTCCGGGTGGTTGGTGCGTGCACCGCGTACTCCCAGCCCTTGCCGAACTTGACCTCGTAGTAATGCTCCAGCGCACGGTGCTTTGCCGTGGGTTTCGGGTATGGAATACCCACCAGCAGCGCCACCTCCAGCTCCTCATCGGGGAAGTCCAGACCCTCGCTGATACGGCCGCCGATCACGGCCAATAATACGCTATTTTTTACCTGCTTGAACCTGTTCACCAGCTCCATGAGCTCTGGCTGGCGCATACCCTGCAGCTCCTGGAATGTTTTGCGCTTAATTCTATTGAGCACCCCGTCATCCACGAAACGTTTCATCAGACCGAAGGACGTGAAAAATATCACCGTGCTCTTATCGGTACCATTACCGAGTTGAACTATGTAATCCTGAAGCTTTGGTATCAATAATTTATTCTGCGCCAACTGGTCGTATTTGGTGGTAACGTCCGGCAGGTAATATTTAACCAGATTGCCTGTGGGGAACGGTGATTCGAACCTTTCGCAAAACGTATCTGTTGGCAGGCCAGTGGAATCACGGTACTCGTCCAGCGGGCGTAATGTCCCGGACATGTGCACAGATGCTCCGAACTCACTGCACACGGCGGTGATCACCGCCGGGTCCAGGCAATATACCTCGAGTTTGGTGTTATCACCCTTCCTGATCAGTTTTGTGAATCTCTCCGTGTCGGATGCATGCCAAAATAGTAAGAACGCACCTATTGAATGAATATACGACCGAGGCAGCCGACCGCGCTTGCGCCGTGCATCCTGGATCGCAGTGCCGTGCGCGAGCAGCTCGTTGATCATCTCCTCGAGCGCCTTGCTCGTGATCGTGAACCGTGACATGAGCTCGACCTCAAGCTCACTGGGCGGCACGAAACCGTCATCATCCATCAAATAGCTATCTTGAAACATGTAAAGGATCTCCTGTAGATGGTCGCACAGCTCGGAAACGAAAATACCCTCGTGAACTTCCGGGTTGTTGAACTTAATGGCCTCGTCACGTGCCTTGCCCAATGAGTAAATGCTCAATTCCGCAGAGCTGAGCTCCCTGGCGAACTCGGGCAGGTTATGTGCCTCGTCTATGATCAGGTAGATATCTTCGATGTTGCAGTTCATCCAATCGAGTAAATACTGGCGAATGAACTTGTTGAATACATAGATATATGGTGCAGTTACCAGGAGCGCGTTCTTTACCAATGTTTTATTGATCTCATACGCGCACAGCTCGTGCTTGGCGCAGAACTCGTTGATATCCTCGGGTGTGGGCAGCTTGCTACTGACCCAGCTCATGAGCTCCGATTTATCATATACACAAACATTGCCAAAATATTTACACGCACGGGGCCGTTCATCGTCAGTGACATCATCACCCGTTAACAACCTGCGGGCAATATTTTTCTTATCGCTGCATATCTTGGACAGCTCTTCAGGAGAGCCCCGGGCAAGCTCGGGGTCTTTCCTGATCAACGGGCACAGGTTCTTCCTGCCCTGAAGGCCAATGCCCAATATACTGTTCTCCGGAAGAATATCTTCGGGAAGTTTTTCTTTCAATTTTCGCAGTTCGAGTATGACCTGGCGCTGCTGTGAGTTGGTTCTGGTGAGATAGATTATGCGTTTTTTCGATCTCAGAGCCGCAACCAGTGCGGGTGTAATTGCGGAAATGGTCTTGCCTGTACCGGTTCCCGACTCCATGGCAAGATGTTTACCTTGGGTGATCACCGAGTAAATCTTGTCGATTATGTTTTTCTGACCCTGGCGATATTTGTAGGGGAAGATCGATTCGATTGTAAGTCGGTCGAGTTTCTCGTTAGGCTCCTCCGCAGCTTCCTCGGCATTTTTTGGCGAATATGCTGCATCATCAGATCCATAGGCATGTTCATTTTCAGGCATGTATGGGATAATACACTTTATTATATAAGAAAAGTATTTAATGGGGTATAGAGAATGTACACCAGGTGAAAATTACACATAAATGGGGAATGCTTATGAGAAAGAACAGGATTAAAAAATATCCAATATCACCTCAAAGCCTGTGGAAGGGGCCGATCATTCTAATTTTGATAGTAGTTTTCGGCCTGTCATCCCTCAACTCGTTCTATTATGATCACCCTGCGGGGCCTGAACAAACCGACGATCTCGGGTTGCTCAATGCCCCAAACGCAGCCATTGCAGTTGACGCAACGGACGGTGTTCCTCAGGATATACCGATACAAACCCACACACCAACACACTCCCACACCAAATCACTCCCACACTCACACACTCCCACACTCACACACTCCCAGAGCGTGGGGAGCCGCCAGGGCGGCGAGATCTGGCACATGGTGGAGGAGATAAACTATACCATGGATATCGGAAAAGGTAGTGACGGCTATATCAAGATCTCGTCACGTGCACCCGTGGACTATAGGCTGAGCCCTAAACCCGAGCTTGAGCCAGCAGAGTTTTTATCTACTAAAGCTGTGAGCGCTATAGATCAAGCGCCTGATTGGTTACATGATAACCTGACCGATAAATTCACAGACCTGGCTCAAATACGCCTGGATCTGGGTGATGATGCTAATCTCGGATTTGGCGACCTGGACGGCGATGGTGACCTGGACATGGTGTGCGGCTCGCAGGAGAACACTTTGCGATATTTTGAGAATGTTGGTACCCCCTTTCAACCATTATTCTTGGAGGATGAGTCGGTAATAAAGTCTGAACCTGATGAAAACGAGTGTAATTCTGCAGATCCAGAATTTGGTGATATTGATTCCGATGGGGACCTGGATATAATATTTGGGAACCAGAATGGAGACCTTACAATTTATCACAATCTTGGTGATAAGAATAATCCGGATTTTAATGCCGCGCATGTTTATATTGGTATATTGAATGGATATTCATCGCCTTGTGTTGGTGATATAGATTTCGATGGTAATCTCGATATAGTATCTGGTGCAGAGGATGGGAGAATCTACATCTTTAGAAACACTGGAGACAATGAAAGTTACAGTTGGCTTGCATTACCTTCCAAAATTGAATTAATCGATGTCGGCTCGCGCAGTAAACCATCTCTGGCCGATCTGGACTCGGATGGCGACCTCGATCTGACCATTGGTGATGACCAAGCTATTGTTAATTATTATCGAAATACGGGCAGCCCAGAAGACCATACTTGGATATTAGATGGCACTATGTATCTTGGCCTCCCGGTGGTTGCACAGACGTCACCCGAGCTTGCAGACCTGAACGGTGACGGCCGCCTGGACTTGACAGTGGGCTGCACCAACGGCTTTTTCTACACGTTCGAGAACATCGGCACCGGTACAGAACCGCAGTGGCAGGTCTATAGCTCGTACCAGGTCTGGCCCGGGATAGAATATTATGACACGATCTCTTATCTAAAACATATTGAATACGACTTACTGGATGAATTTGCCGCTTTGATCCTGGACGCACCCCCTAAACTGAAAGATGAGATCGCGTTTTCCATTGCACACACATCTACCCAAGTACTGCAGAACCCCGATTCCACTCCGGCGCTTTACAATAGAAACGCGGAGCTGATATATGAGATCGATAACTATCTCGATTATGCAAATATAAAAGATCACGGCACTTACGATGGTAGGGATTATTATTCCACGGTGGAGTATAATTACAAATCCGACAATGAAAGTACGATCTTGACCACTGAACTGCCCCCAGAGATCTATTATTGGTATGTTGTTCATCCGAAGATCACCGACGAGATACCCGCTTACATTAACCCCGAGACCGGTTCTGTAACCACACCGCCAGGGGGCATGTTCTGGCGTGAATATTTGTTTTACCATAACGACACCGAGTACCCACCTGACCCGCCCACCGACCCGGACGAGGATGGTGTGCCGAATTTTCATTATCCGAAAAATGGATCACCGCCGTTGTTGAAAGAGAAATTGTCAGGGATCAAGTATGTGTACGACAGCGAGGCGTACAATGCACCGCGCGGGTACGATAACATGGGTTATAACAACACGCGCCCTTGGGGTTACAAGGACCATGCGATCGAGACCGTGAGCAATTGGGTGGCAAAGACACTGCCGTTGAACGAGCAGGAGAGTGCTGACGGCGAGCGGCCCGTACAGCCGGTGAGGATAGCACATACACACAACGGCAACTGCGGCGAACTCCAGGACTTGACCATTGCCGCTGCCAGAACTGCGCTCATACCGGCTGCAGGTGTACTGCTGTTGGCCGAGGACCATGTATGGTCCGAGTTCTATGACCGCGGCTGGCACCAGTGGGATAATTACTGGAGCGACGGCGGGTCGGTGGTGGATAATTTCATGAACTATTGGGTCGGCTGGGGCCAGCGCGGCGGTTCGGGGCTTACTAAATGGCACGGTGATGATTCGGTCTCCGATGTCACCCGATCGTATGTGCCCGAAGATGACCTGTCAACCATCACTATCCATGTCATAGACCGTAACGGTTACCCGGTGGACGGTGCACGCGTCATGGTGGGCAGCCACTGGTTAACCGATCGTATGTCGGGGTACCAGGCTTCACTGCCGTTCCCGAGTATCTGGAATTACACGGACACGAACGGCAGCTGCACGTTTCAGGTCGCTACCCAGGAGGGCATGGCAGAGGGTAACAAAAACTTCTCGTTCAAGGTGATCAGCAAGCTGGGTAACGATGAACAGGGCAAGACCGAGCTTGTTCACGGCGAGGATTACGAGTTCTGGTTCATGCTCGACGGTCAGAAGCCAGAACAGGAGATATCGCACCGCGGCGGTGGAGTTGAAGAGCCGATCTATAAGTTCATGATCATGGTAGAGTTTCAGGAGCGCTCGGCGCACCAACAGCCGCCAAATCCCATGGTTGGTAATTATCATCCGCAGCAGGTGACCCTTGGCAATAAAGTCCATTTCTATTTGATGAACCAATCCAATTTCGAGTATTACAGCCAGAGTAATTACAAATCGGACGAGCCCGTGGAATGCGCGCCAATAAGAGAGCCTGACCCGGACGACGGCTATTATGGTTATTTGCTGCCGGACCATAGTGATTGGTATCTTGTGGGGTATAACAAGAACACCATCGAGACCTCCAAAAAGGTCGATATCAAGGTATACCTGTATGAGGTATATGACGAGCTGCCGTTCGTCAGCTTCACAGAACCGGAAATGGGCCAGGTCTTTAAAGTCGGAGATATTATCAATATTTCAGGTGAGGCGACCGATGACCAGGGGATCTCGAAACTTACCTTAACCATCGACGATGAAAAGATCGATATAACCGAGAATCTGGTAGACGGCAACTGGAGCTATGCCTGGGATACTGACGGATATGCCGAAGGAAACTATTCATTTTTGATCTTTGCCGAGGATACACGTGGTAATGGTGTGGGGATCTACCGAAAGATCATTCTCGAACCAGCACCGCCGCCACCGCCGCCCGATATTACACCGCCGACCCTGGATATATTAACACCAAGAAATGGCACCGAATATATTATCGGGGAGTATGTCGTGTTTTCGGGGACCGCCGACGATGATACCGCGATCAGTGATCTGACATTTACAATTAATTCCAAAAAGATAGATATATTATCACTATTGAACAACTCAGCCTGGAGCTATCAATGGTATTCGGATAATTTAGAAGAGGACGAGTATAAATTCACAATTACAGGTATCGATCTTGCCGGGAATATCAACCGGATCTACGGCCACATCTATCTAATGAACGAGTATTTTGATGTGGATCCACCTGTGCTTGCATTCACCAATCCGGAGGTAGGTGAGAAATTTGGTGCCGGTGATCTGATAACGTTCGAGGGCACGGTTGAGGACGATGTTGGCGTAGCCGCACTGGAGTTTAGCGTAGATTACGGGCCCTGGGACGATATTACGGATTCTATTTCCGATTATGATAATACCTGGATCTATATCTGGGATACGGCAGAAGCAGGATCGGACGTGCTTGCCGGTGATCATATAGTCTTGGTCCGTGCGTTTGATGACGCGGGCAATTCCGAGGAAGAGTCGAAGATCATATCACTTACCGATACCGTCAAACCGACGATCAGAATAACAGCACCATCCAGTGGTACTACCTTTAAGCCCGGTGATACAATGGAGCTCGAGGGTGAGTGTGATGATGACACCGGCGTGGACATGATAATACTGAGCATCACCAATACCGATGATGAATCGTATCCCCCCGATACCGAGATCATCAAACAAGGGCTCAGGCCAGGGGGTAATGGCCTTACCTGGGATTATACCTGGAGCGTTCCTTATGACCTTGAACCGGGAGAATATATAATTTCAGCAATAGCCCTTGATTACTCGGGTAATATAGAGTTCGATCTGGTTACGGTTGTGATCAAAGAGGAGAAGAGTGATGCGGAGAAGAATGAAGGGTTTTTGGGTATGCCCGGGTTCGAAGGGTACATTCTGGTGTTTGGGCTAATAAGTGTAATCTTCACCCTCAGATATGGGGGAAAAATGCTTCGTAAATAAAATGCTAACATACGCATTTTTTTATAAAGAGATAAATCAGAATTAAGAAATCCGAAATTCTAATCACTAAACTCTAAACAAGCAAAAAAAAATATTATTTTTTCAAATATTCTTTTTTTGCTATAGAGGTAATAATTCTTTTTTTTATTATTTGCAAATTATAGAATTATTAGCTCGAGTTAATTTTCGCCAGAAAATTAATGAAGCTTAGAATTCCAATAATCAATCATTAAACCAAA
>JAEHCK010000054.1 GCA_020696345.1 Thermoplasmata archaeon
CATCACAATCCGTCCCTCCGATGATTTCGTTGATTATCGGAAGCCCGGTTGCTCGACAGGTAATTATATCTTCTTTGAGGCCAGTCTTTTTATAGTGTCCGTTGTATTTTCCATCCGGGTCATTCTCTATGGTCTCGACCATGGTTGCGTCCTCTGTACTTTGTGAACCAAAAACGATCCCATGTTCTTCTGCGATGGAAGAATTATCGTTGCAATATCTTCTATTGTTCGTTCAAAAACTGGCTCTATCGGTTAGCTTCCCGTTAGATAGATTGCCTGCGCAATCATACCGAACCGCCGTGTACGGTTCCGTACGCACGGTGTTGTGAGAGGGAAAGCCCATGAGGGCCTACCTATCCCGATTGACTTTTACCTTTTGTCTTTTAGCTGGGTAAGAATTCTTTACTCAATGTTATTTATTATAAGAATTTTTAGTTCAAGAATAATTTGTGCCAACAAATTGTTCGAGTTTTACTTTTCCTTTGGTGATCATGCCACTGCCCCGAACTTTTCACCGCAATTTGGACATATCTCCAGATCGGTTTCGATCTCGGAATCACATTTATCGCACACGAAGACAACTTCGAAATCATCGGATAGAGCGGCATCGGCCTCATGGTCATCGTCCAGCTCCAGCCCCTGTTCCTGCTCGCCCATATCAAATTCTTTCAATTCCAAGTTTTGTAATACAAGCCTCAAAGGTACTGACACCGGTATTACTTCGGTCTTGATCGTTCCGAGCTCTTGAGTTACCTGTTCATATTCCTCGTCACGATCCATCACTGGATCATCATCGGGAAGTTCAAGATCAAGTTCAAGAGCCAACTCCTCGTCGGGGGTGCCAACTCTGATGGCATGCTCCTTTTTTGCCTTCAAGCGGATAAATAAAAATCCGATGATGTAAATGATCAATATAAATGCACAGATCAGGAATACAAAGGTCAATACATAGTCAATGATCTCTGCACGATCGACACTGCTTACTTCGGATCTAGTTACAGGGATATATATCTCATTTGATCGGTACTGTGAACCGAGCTCGTTGCCGTCGTGCGGTGTGACGATCACATACCATTGTTCGTCCGCCATTACCGAGTCACCAGGCACACTCTTTTGTCCGTCGAATTCCGTCACATGCATTCCATCACGATACCATTGGATGAGTGTATCCCCTTCCAGGTCGTTATCATCGTCGTGATATTCGTAGGTCAACGATAATGCGGTCCCAGGCATCAGTTTCGAACCGGCATCGGTTTGGGTTATCACAACATTTTTGACCATAGGTATCAAATTGAGCCTGATGGTTATGGTTGAAGCGCTAACAATTTCACCAAACTCGGAACCATCATTCGGACGTAGTGTACAATGCCAGTCATCGCCGCTCTCCAGCATGTCAGCGGGCACTTCGCCATCATCGTTCAGATTTGCTATCAATTCTCCATTTCGATACCAACGTATCTCGTTGCCCGCCTCGGGGTCGCCATCCACATCAAAATAGGTATAACTAAGTTCAAGCGGCTGGTCTATGGTATTTATTGGCATTTGTTCATTTGTAGATGTAGACACAGATATCGATATATCTTTTATCTCGGGGGCAGTATTTTGGATGATCACGGTTTGAGAGTTTACCGGTGCTGACCAGCTTATGCCGTCGAATATACGGGCGGTATAATACCACTCGTCGCCTTTTGCGGTCATACCTGCCGGCACAGTGTTCCAGTCGTTCAATCTCGATTGTAAGATCTCGTTTTGATACCATACATATTCAAATTGCTGGTCGTCATTATTGGCAGAATCTATTTCAAGGACCTCGACATTCGCTTCCAGTGGCTCGATCGTGCTTGGTTGTTCGGGTATGATCGATGCGTGTGTTATCACGGGAATTGCATTTCCGATGATCACTATCCTCGAAGCCACACTCTCGCCAAGATCGTCACCGTCACAAGGTTCCAGGGTGAAATACCAATTATCGCCCGACTTAAGCATGTTCGAAGGTACTATGTGGCCATTATCAAGTTCATCAACCAGCACACTGTTCTTGTACCATTTCACAACCGAGCCAAGTTCATGGTCGGAATCCAGATCAAAATACTGGTAATTGGCGGTAAGCTCATCTGTGTTGGTTGGCGCAGCCGGAATGATCATCGGCTCGGACGCCTGTGGCGCTGTGTTCTTGATCACGACCGTCTCGGATCTGGTACCGAGACCGGGATCCATGCCGTCAGCGGGGGTGACCATGCAGTACCACTGCTCGCCCTTTGAGGTTTTTTCGGCCGGAACAAATAATGAATTGGTCAAGGATCCTATTGGTTTTCCATTGCGGAACCATTGGATCATAGTTCCTTGTTCTTCATCATCGGGATCCACATCAGACCAAACGTAATTGACACTAAGCGTATCTAGTGTTGTTGGCGTTGTTGGTGTGTCCGGAGTTATGTGGACATTACTTGCACTGGGTGGATTATTGATCAAAACCTCGATCGAGCAATGCACCGGACCAAACGCGAAACCGTCGCTGACCTGGAGTTCAAAATACCAGACATCTCCACTGTCAGTATATTTTGAAGGTACCTTTTCGGAATTCATCAGCTCAGGTTGCTCAAGGTTGTTCTTGAACCATCTGATCTTGGCCTCTGTAACCGTATCACCGTCAGGGTCCATATAAGTATAACTTATCGTCAGGCTGTCTGCAACTGCCGGCCTTGCTGGTGTGATATCTGTGGTGGCGACTATTGGCGCGGAATTATTTATTATCACCGTATTGCTGTAAAATATATCGCCAAATTCGAACCCGTCCTTTGGAATGATCGAATATTTCCATTGTTCGCCCCGGGTGGTTTCTGCTGCCGGTACCAGGTTCACATTATCGAGTGAAACCCGGTGCTCGTCGTTGCAATACCACCTGATCAACGAACCAATTTCCAGATCGCCGTCAGGATCGTTAAAATCGTACTGGATCCAAAGATGATCGATTGTTGTTGGTACTTCAGGATATAGTTTTGCATCAACGATCTCCGGCACTGTATTCTCGATCTTTACTGCGGGTGACTCGACTACAATTCCCCCATCCTCACCGTCGTTTGGTGTAACCGTAAAATGCCAGACCTCGGCTTTTCCCGTGGCGGCGGCAGGTAACTTCAGTAGATTCTTATATGTGTTTTGTAATTGATCGTCTTTATACCATTGTATGGTTGAACCGCTCTCGGGGTCATTATCGGTATCCGAATATGAATAAATTGCATTGAGTGCGTCGGTGGTGGCCGGGCTCGCAGGCGTGATCTTCAGATCGGCGGCAACCGGTTTTGAATTTAACACTTTCAGCTGTGCGGTATGATACCAAATACTGCTGATAGTTCCATCACCGGTTATTATGGATGCGTTCCAAAGCTGGTTCTTAACGGTGGCACTGGCAGGAATACTGGTTTTTCCATTATAGGCGGCCTGGTGCAAACCATCCTTGAACCATAATATCCTAGTTCCCGTTTCCGGGTCAAAATCCGCATCATTGAATGTGTAACTAAGTGTCAGGTTCTCGGTGGTCACGGGGCTGCTTGGAAGAATTCTTACATCGGATAATATCGGCGCCGAGTTTTTGATCGTTAACATGCCCGAGGTTGCAGGGGCGCCGAACTCGATGCCGTCTTTGGGTGTGACTGTGAAATACCAGACCTGGTCTTTTGCCGTCCAGCTGGGATAGATGTAATACCGATTCCAGGATAACGGCGCTCCATTACGATACCATTTAAACGTTGAACCAGAGTCCGGATCACCGTCAGGATCGAAGAACGTATATTCTGCGTATAGATAATCGCTAGTATACGCCTCTGTCGGGTCGATGTAGGGGCTGGTGGTGGTGGGTGCACGATTGCTGCGGCCCCAGACATATTTCGACAGTACGGATTCATAACCCTCCGAGCTGACCGATCTGATCTTGTAATACATGAGCTTGCCCTGGCCCAGACCGCCGTGGATATAGCTGGCGGAGGCAGCCTCACCCAGATAATGATTATTATCCCATGGGCCCGAAGCGGTTGTAGAATTATAGACCTGATACTTCACGATCTCCGGAGTAACCTGGCCCGCAATGGTTGGCGAATCGGTTAGTTTACTTTTACGCTCCTCCACACCGATTGCCATAACACGATAGTAGTAAACCGCACTGGGCGTTGGCGCCGCCGGTGCACTCCAGCTCACTCGAATAGTGCCCGGTAGGTTGGCGCGGTCCGTTGAAATCACAGTTGGCGCTTCCGGATAGCCGCCGTCGATATCGTCGTAAAAGAATGTGTTTAAACTGCCGTTTTCACTGGCATAAGGATCTAAAGGATTCCAGGTGGCGCCGAGTATTGTATAAGGACCGGATATGGTATTTGCACGATAGACCTCGTAATATAGTGAATACGGCACGGGTGACCATTCCAGCCGAACCTCACTATCCTGATGATCGCTCACCGAGAGTACTGTGGTGGTGATCTCGGGTGTATTTTTCAGCATTGCATAATGTATGACGAGCATCGGCCTCAGACCATTTTCGGTATCGGAGGAATAAAACTCTTTGGACCAATACCAGGTCTCTTGATCAGATCTTAAAAGTATTCCGTAATTGGTTGCCGGGTTGGCGACCCAACCATGAACCGCATCGGTGACATCCCAGCTCTTGTAGCCGAAAGCGCTGTCTACAGTAGGTGAATCTAGACAGGCGCCATTGAAATTTGGTGGAGAGTTCCATGTGGTATTATCCTCCGCCCATGAACTCAGTACCTGGTACGAAGAGATCTTGAGATCGCCACCAACAGATTTGTACATGTACAACTTGAGCTCCGCGTCCAATACCAGAGCATCTTTGGGCACTCCACTCGTATCGAATTCAACGTATGAACGTACAACTCCAATGCCCGAGCCATAACCTCCTGCACTTGACACACGCCCCACCTTCAGCTTATGCTGGTCGCCAAACGTCAATTGTGGATCAAGGCTGGCGATGAACCCATCGGTCCCAGTGTATAGATCGGGCTCGGAATTTATCGTAACGGGGTCAACAACTGTGAGTGTGCCTTCAAATTCGTTGTTAGTATCATAAAACTCGTTCAGGACTGGCTCTGCAATAGTGGCCTTAATGTTGTAGATCCCCTCTTGGTTAAAAATATAATCAATACTGCAACTACCAGTATCTCCAGGGACCAATTGAGTTATTGACCCGTTTCCAATATAAATATCGTTAACACTGAAATTGATCTTGATATCATTTATAATATCCGAGAACGGCCAATCATTTTTAACGGCGGCGTATATTGTATGCGTATGGTTAGTTGCCGCAAACGGGTGCGAATAATATATCTTAGTAACCGCAAGATCGGAATCGAATAAGTAACCATGGAGTGCCCCCGAGGCCGGTGCGGACACGACTTTTTTCAAATAGCCATGTGTGAACTTTGCTCTTGCAGATTCGATAAGAAGCCACGGCTCTGGCGGGCCCCTGTTCTGTGTCAGATTGATCTCCGGCGGTGTTGTGAAGAATTCAAACTCCAGTGCATCCTCCGACCCGGGACCGAGATCGCCTATGGTCCAATAAATGTTCTTTCCATTGGTGCTGGCGTATGCATTCGTCGGCAGTGACCCGGTGTCAAGTAAAACCCCTGGGGGTAGGTTAACCGCTACGGTCGAACTCTCGGCAATGCCGTCTCCATAATTGTAAATACTTACCTTTGCACGCACCGTGTTATTTATACCGCCCATCAAATACGATTTATCCTCGTTCTCGCTGTTAATGTTCAATACCATCATACGGTAGTTGAATGCAGGCCCATGGGCTTCTATGTATTCGCTTTCACCGGTTATGTTCACGGTCTCATTGAAATGGTTCTTATAGCTTACAGTGGGTCCGTTATTCACGGTATAAGTGCCCCCCGAGTTAACGCTGACATTGGTTCGTATTATCACGAACAGAGTTCTTTTATCCGTATTGTTATCCTTCCAGGGCAGCATTTGCGCATAGGGCGGCAATATCACATTGATCTTACCGCCGGTGGTCGATGTGAAGTTGGTTCCCCGCAATGTCTGGTAACTCTGGTTTACTATGCTCCGGTTATAGTCACCAGGTGAGGATATACCCACTGCCAGCATCAGCTCAAGCGCTGATTTCTCGTCGTCGTTTGCAATTCGTACATCCTCCGGTCGTACAAAGGATGGAACCATATCTGAAAGTGTAACATTCACCGCCCTGCCGAAGATAGCCTTGACCGAACCGCACCCATCTTTCACCCCTATGACTGCAGGCGGTATCTCGAAATCTGCAGGTATATAACTTGCATTTGAACAATTACTTATGAATGTAAAATTTATCTGGTATATGCGTCCACCTTCCACCGACGAGTTTATGTCTACCCAATAATAATAGACCGATTTCCATGCATCCCAGATCTCGGTGCGGTTGATAAACGGGAAATCATAGAAGATCGGCGGGATCTTTGTAGTAAAATTGTCTGGTGTGACATTGAAACCTTCGGGTGCCACAGGGATAATTGACACATTTTCCAGGTCGTAGCCCAGATTATTATCCACCTCAAGACGCATCAATGTTCTTCCGCCCGGGTTCACACGAGAATGATAGAGCGTTTCATTTATACGACCGCCAACAAATGTGGTTGCGGCCATATCACCAAATCCGTGGCTTTTAATATACGGGTCCTCCATGAACTCGCGCGGCTCGTATGGATCTTCAAGCTCGATGAAATGGTAGACGTCGTCGCCAAATGTGGCAATGTATACGGGCGCCACTTTCTTTTTGACCTGAACATCGTTGCCGATGGCAAATACGGCCTGGACATGCGAGTCAAATACCTCATACCTGCTGGGGCCAACTGCGATCTGGTGGTAGACGAATCGTGCACCATCGTTTACCTTCATCCGTCCTTCGCGGTGATAGCTGGGATAGGCAGAAAGGGTTGTATTGATATCGATCACTTCTTTATGACCGCCTTCGATATCCTGCTGGAAATAAAGGATCGTATACATGGAGGTATTTTCAATCATAAGAAGCGAAGTATTTTGGTTATAGGTCGAGTTGATATAAGCAATATTATATCCCACACCTTTCGGTATGGCCTGGACGATCATGGTCTCATTTTTTGTTATGTTCATTTTATACGGATAATTGTTTGGATCGTACTTGCTGTAGCCATTCCAGGTTTTTAACTTGAAACGCAAGTCAACCTCATGATGAATGGGAAACTCTTTCAAACGCTCACCATTATAGGTCATTTCGAAAGTGGTTGTCACTACCATATGCTCCTCCGGCGGCGGGAAAGGTACGATATCGTAAAATACAGTGCGCAGGTCCATGGTGTGATTGCGGTGCCAGATATCCTTGTACGTCACATTGGATGTCTCGTTGCCAGCGGCCTTCGGTATGGTCACAACTCCGTGCTGGAGGTACTCATGATACGGCACAGGGTGTATACCGATATTAGTGAACACCGACCCGCCGGATGCATTCAAGATCACCGAGCCATTCACCGGGTCGCTGAGAAACGAGACCGTGCGGTTGTGCTCCTCGTGCGTGAATATACCGTATCGTATGGCCGGCTCCACATAATCATACGCAACCAGATCGGGGTAATACCAGATGAGCTTTTTAGCTGGCAGTGTGATATTGGTGCCATTGCCGAACTGGTAGGTGTATGTTGTATTATGGATCTCATCGGGCAGCGGATACAGCGGTTTATTGTTCTCATCGTAATAATAAAAGATCTCATTTACAGCAAATGTTATGTTGTTCGTACCGTTATTGGTATTATTCCATGCACCTGGCACCCGCGACTGGTTCTGAACATCTACGATGGGGCTTTTCAGGCACACAATATCCATGATAGTGATATTCTCCGCCGTGGTCTCCTCTTTGTTCTCCAGCGGTAGTGCGATATCATAATAGAACCCACTTGCAGGCAGTGGGTAGCACCCGTCAAGCTCGATATCACGGTCTCCGTTTAACCTGGCCGCCAAAGATGCATAGATACTGACACCGCCATGGTGGATCTCTGTTTTGCCCCTGTACCCGGGCGGTGTATACCTGGCATAGCCTGTACAGACCAATGCTACACCCTTTTTGGTTGTGTTTGAATAAGTTTTTACATGGAACATGAACTTGGTAATGCCCTGAGTGTCATTGAAAACCCATTTAATGATAGTCTCATTATTGCTGTTCGTTGTTATATTGGATGGTTTTGGAGTAATGTTCCCCTGATCAACCCGGAACAGCGGCGATACGGTCTCGTACAGTTGGACTTTTCGTGGTCCTGTGGTGGCAACAGGCCAGAAGTTATAATATTCTACATTAACCTGGACCGTCACATTGGGCTCCTGTGCAGGTATCAGATTGTACGCTACATCCTCCGCATATATCTGTCGTGCAGATGCTGTTAGCTCGGCCGGCTCGGCCTTAGCAGAGAATAACGCATTGAACACGATCGGATAGAACTCGTTGTTCACCGATGGATGGCCGTTAACCAGTATTACCTGGCCGTTCTTATATTCAAAGGTCATGATCGCGGGACTGTTCAACAGTGACGAATTAGTTAAATTACCTGTATATTTTGCTACCACTGCAGAGCTTTCGGTGTTATTGAACACAGGGTCATCGATCACATACATCTGGTTTGACCGCCAATTATGTGACATTATCGAGCTCGAGTTTACGATGGTCATATCTGCATGACTGTTGTTCGCCTTCAGCCTTTGATCCAACCAAACCGTCTTTTTTGGTATTAGTTTAGCCTCTTGTGCGAGGAAGCATGAACCGCCCTGGGCATACATGAAATTGCCATTTTTAATGAAATTTCTCAACCTTGAAAACCCTTTTGGCCCAATTTTTTTCGTCATTGTTTTCTCATAGCCCTTTATCACCGAAGGCACTATGAAAAAATCGTAGTCCATTAGATCGCCATCTCGAATGCCTGTCTCGTTAATGGTATCGAAATTGTTACCCCAGAGGTATACCCTGAATATACGCTCGAAATATCCCTCCTCCCAGGTCAAGTTCTGGCCGTATGCATCCTGCAGTTCGCTCTTAAAAACAACGATACGTCTTGAGTGCAATGCATATGCTTTGGTAATATTGAATGATGACTTTGAATAGGTGCTGTTGAAGTTTCCAGAAATACCCCCCAATGATAGGATCGTACCTGCGGGATATGTAATGTTATCAACCGTGAACGGAGCCATGGCCAATTGTATACCTCCACCACGGTTGGTTATGGATTTATATGCATTCCTTAGCTGGTTGGTGTTTTGCGCATTACCCAAAGGAAGGATACCGCTGTATTTTGGATATGTAAAGTTTGCGGCCCCTCCGGATGGCCCCAGATTGAGCACTTCGGATAATGGTAGTTGATCGGGGGTCGGATCTGGACTGTTGTATAATAACGAGTCAAGATCTTGTGATCGGTTGTTTGTACGGGAATCATTGTCGTTATAATATCCATCAGTTCCAGTCGGAGCAAAAACACTGAGTATAATTGGGTTCAAAAACATCGCAACTACTGCCAGTGCTAATGAAACATTGTATTTTCTTTTAACATTTAACAACTTATAAAAATAACCCGATCTTCTTTCAAGAGCCAACATATCAACTCCAATTATCTTTTTTTCTAATTTGTATTTGATATAGAAAATGTCAATCATTGTAGACTATATGTGGATCCGAAGATCTTTTGTTTTTATTATGCGGTGCCATTTGTTGAAAATGGCACGCACCAGCGCCCCCCTGATCAGTTAAAGTACCGTGCCTCCCTAGTACAAATCCATCTAATCTTTCATTTTCATACAGAGAATTATATTATTAATATTAATAATTAATCTATTTATACTACTGTTTTGGCTTGAAATGCTTTGAAATAACATTATATAGGAATATATTTGTATGATTAATATTATATGGATAACCCAAGAAGAGAATTGGTAAATTGATAAATTGAAACAAAGCTAGCGAGATCATTATGATCAATATGTTAAGATATTTTTTATTCTTAATTACATGAGCCATCAATAGTTAGCAGGATTAGCATGTCAAGTTTAAAACAAATAAAGATCAAGATATGTCTATTAGGCGACCCCTGTGTTGGTAAGACAAGTCTTGTGCAGCAATTTATTTACAATTTTTTCTCAGATAGTTATCTACATACTCTTGGCACCAAGATCTCAAAAAAGATCGTGCAAATAGAAGATCGGAAGAATGATACAACATACGAAATAAGGATGATGATCTGGGATATTATGGGCCAAAAAATAATTAATATCCCCATGGATAAATACCTTAAGATGGCTCAAGGTGCATTGATCGTCTGTGATCTTACTCGGCTCGAGACACTATCGAGTTTGCAAGATTGGAAAAAGAGGTTAACTTCCGTCGCTCGCGAGGTTCCTATAATCTACCTCGCAAATAAGAGCGATCTGGAAAATGAGCATAAACTTTATATCGATGAGTTTAAGGAGTTTTCAAAAAATGAAAAGATCGATCATTACTTTACCAGTGCAAAGACCGGCGTGAATGTGGAAAATGCATTTCAAAAATTGGGCAAATTAATTATCGGATCCTGGTCGAAAATATCTAAACCGCCTACGGAGGTCGCTGGATCATCGCAAACACAAACAATAACAATGACAGATAACCAACCTATGGCCATGAGTCAGGTACAAGTACAACCACAACAATTACAACTACAACCACAACAACTGCAATCACAACTACAACCACAGCAACTACAACCACAGATGCAATATTCGGCGAAGATCGACGTATCCGAGATCAAACCGGGCTCGGGATATGTAATAAGAGAGAAGAAACCGGAACTAAGTTTCAAATTATTTCAAGAGCAGATAAAGAAAGATACCCATGGGTTATGTATTACACGAATGCATCCAAAACGGATCAGAGAAGATTTTCATATTAAAAAAACTCCTCTTTACTGGTTATCTGCCGAGTCATCCGAACATGAGAATACATTACAACCAACATTCTTACCTCAGTTGAATACGATAATTATAGATCATATCAGAAAATACAATGATGTGGCGATCTTGCTTGAAGGTATCGAATACCTGATCGACCTGAACGATTTCAAAACCATATTGAATTTGTTCCATTCATTGAACGATTATATAATGGGCAGCCATGCACGACTATTTATCCCAATAGACCCGTTTATTTTAAAGGATCGGGAATTCCACATGTTAACCAGAGACTTTAAGGTTCTATGAGTGGGATGCGAGATGTGTACGCTTGGTGATTATCAATAAATTGTCAATGTCATTCATCACCGGGATTCGGGATTCGTACGCTCGTTTCACTCGCTTGTGGGATGTGGGTTTTTATGATATTATTTCAGCCCACCTCCCGATCCCCAAATCCTAAATCCCTTGAAAATCAATAATTACTCAAAGATGGATATGGGTCTTTATGATATTATATCAGCCCACCCCCCACAACCCGCATCCCAAATCCCTAATTTTTTAATAAATAATTCTCACATCATTAAAAATTATATTATACTTGGATTCCCATTTACGAGTTTGGTTCTACAATTCAGGGGGATTCCAGATGTTAAAAGATTCGTTGATAGAATGCGGAGCAATAAAATTCGGCAAGTTCATATTAACGTCGGGCAAGGAAAGTAAGTATTATGTGGATATAAAACAGGCGAGCACCAACCCAAAGGTATTAAAAGAGATCGCCATTGAAATGAGTAAATTGATGGTGGATGATAATATCGATCTTTTGGCCGGGATGGAGTTGGGTGCGGTACCGCTTGCGGTTGCATTATCACTGGAGACAAATATACCGTATGTAATAATTCGTAAAGAGAAGCCTGGCCACGGTACCGGTAAACAACTTGTCGGTAGTGTCCAACCAGGACAAAACGTATTGGTTGTCGAGGATGTTGCCACCACGGGCGGATCGGTGGTCAAGGCTTTGGATGCATTACGTGCCCAGGAATTAAATGTTGATAAAGTAATTGTAGTGGTTGACCGCGAGGAAGGCGCTGCTGAAAATCTGAAGGACCAGAACATTCAATTAATACCGTTGGTAAAGGCCAGCGACTTAAAATAAAGAATTAGTAATTAAATGTTGAATAATACTAATGAGAAATCCCAATAATACAAAATCCCAAGAAAACCCCAACCACTAACTCCCAACCGATGGATTTGGATTTTTGGATTTCCTTTGGATTTTGAGGTTTGGATTTGGGATTTATAACTCAACATCCCACACCACCTCACATAAAAATTAAATATAGCATTCGGAGTTGTTTAAATGAAAATTCTTGTAATAGGTAGTGGTGGCCGTGAAGCCACATTAGTATGGAAATTGAGCTGTGACGAACATGTAGATAAAATTTATGCAGCCCCGGGCAACGGCGGTATATCAAAGGCGGCAGAATGTGTTGATATCAAGGCTGATGCACAAGAAGAGCTTGCCGATCTAGTCGAGAAGAATGGCATTGACATTACTATTGTAGGTCCCGAGGATCCGTTAGCAAACGGTATCGTGGATGTGTTCGAAAAGCGCGGTCTTTTGATCTTCGGCCCATCTAAACTCGGAGCCGAGATCGAGGGCAGCAAGGCATTCGCCAAAGAACTGATGAAGAAATATAAGATCCCAACTGCAGGTTTCCGGACCTTTACCGACCCCGAAAAAGCCTTGGATCATCTTCATGACCACGGTGCACCAATAGTGGTAAAAGCCGACGGCCTGGCTGCTGGGAAAGGCGTTATACCCTGCGCCGATCTTACAAGTGCAAAGCAGGCAATTGAAAATATCATGTTGTCAAAGAATTTTGGCGACGCTGGTGACAAAATAGTTCTTGAAGAATATCTGGAAGGCGAGGAGGTTTCTATCCTCGCGTTCACGGACGGCGAGAACATTTTACCTCTGGTACCATCACAAGACCATAAGCGTGCATTCGATCACGACCAGGGACCCAATACCGGCGGTATGGGTGCGTATTCACCGGTGCCAATATATACTCCCGAGCTCGACCGGTGCGTGTTCGACGAGATCCTGGCCAGAACAGTTCGGGCCATGGCAAATGAGGGCAGGAGATACAAGGGAATATTATATGCCGGGCTAATGATCACCAAAGACGGTCCGAAAGTTATCGAATATAACTGCCGTTTCGGCGACCCAGAGCTGCAGGTGGTGCTGCCGCGGATGGTTACCGATCTCATGGTTCCGGTCAATGCGGTCTTGAACAAAAACTTGAACGAAATATCTCTTGCATGGCGTCCAGAGGCGGCCGTATGCGTGGTCATGGCATCAAAAGGGTACCCGGGCAAATACGAAAAAGGTAAGGTGATCAATGGGTTGGAACAATTCGAGCACTCGGATGATGTACTGGTATTTCATGCAGGCACTAAACGGACCGATGACCAAATAATAACATCTGGTGGACGTGTGCTGGGTGTTACATCATTTGGCGCAGATATACAAAGCGCCATACAAAATTCGTATGCGGCGGTGAAGCAGATCAGGTTTGATAATGCTTATTACCGCACCGATATCGGTCATAAAGCAGTAAGTCGAGAGTCTAAAGAGTCGAGAGTTATGGGAGTTTAGGGAGTTGAGAGTTTTGGGAGTTGGGAATTAGAAATTTAAAGTAAATTTAAGACCTCTATTTTCTTATTTTTTTCATATTTGGAACCCGGCTCAGCATTTCTTCGCGCTTATGCCCGGAAGATCTTTGGATCTCTCGAACAAATTCTCTTACCTCAGGCGACGGGATATGTTCTTCTTGAATTTTTTTCCAATTATTTTGGCTCTTAAATCACTATCTTTGATAGCCTTGGTCTGAGGAATTATTTTTGAAGAAACTTCGGCGGCCGAAGTTTTTCTATCTTGACGGTTCGGCCGCCGAACCGCTACTATCTCGGAATTCCTTTGTTTTAACTATTTGACATGTAAATCCACAATCTTCAATTTGCATTTTCAAATATCCTCATCGAGACCGTAGATAAATAAAGCGAAATTACTTAAAAATCTTATCATCAACCCCATCTTTTCAATTTAACGTCTTTTTTTCACTTTTCCTTTGAGGAATAAGCTCTTAATTCGATCATTGTACATTGTTTCTTTAAATGACATGGTCTACATTGAAAGACGCTGAAATAATATAATATATTTTTCGTGTTTTCTTTGATGTAATGCTTTGTAGTTACCTTCCCTGCTGGACAAGTCAGGCTGCTATTCTCAGTATCCAATTTGAATTTACTCCTAGGAAACTGTCCTTTATTATGTGATGTATTTTATAAACCTTTTTTTACCTAACTGGGTAACCATACCTTAAAAACTTCGAAATCATTATATTCCTACTTTATCTACGGTCTCTCATCATAAATTCTACGTACTTGCTCTATATTCTTCAACTATCTGGTCCAAATGCTTGGTTCGTTCGAGCCAGATACGTATTAGATCAACTTTGAATTCAAAAGTCGTTGTATGATCCAATATCTTGGTTACTATGCCTTTACCTTCCAAACCATCCAGGATCTTTGCGGTCTCCTTTGAATTTACACCAAGGTCATATTCCATTAATTTGTTCACGATAATGGATACCGTAGCACCATCCTCTTCTTGAAGAACACGTGTAAGAGCAGACATGACAAGACGCTCCATTATTGTGGAGCGGTCCCAGATGAAATCAAAATGCATATGACCGCGTTCTAGGATCTTATATAATTCCCGATTCACATCTTGTATGGTGATATAATTCTTCTTCTCATGGTTGTGGAGATTGACAAATGCATGACAGAGAAGTTGTATAATATAGGGATGGCCGTTGGTGAGGCGATATATCTTTTCAATTGCCAACGAATCGTAGATCATATTGTACTCCTTGACCGGTTTGACTATCAATTCCTTGGTCTCGGACTCTGTTAGGAAACTTATTCGCTTATAAAGCGCAATATTGAACATGATCGACCAGTAATCGGTCTTTAGATCCTCCAGCCGTGATGAACCTGTGAAAATAAATGCAAGTTGTTTGGTATGCTGCATCAAATGGCGGAGATAACTGAATATGTTTTTATCCAACAGACCACTTTCAACCTTGTCCTCAAGCTCTTCGAATTCGTCAAACATAATTACCAGGATCGAATTACCGAGTTTCTCGTAAACATAAGGAAGAAATTCATATTCGAAATGGAAGCTTGGTCTGTCTTCGAATTCCTCGAACTTTGGGACCTGGATATCAATACCCCTCGCTTGCATCGTCTCAACGATCTCATACGCCAATAGGTAAAAGAATGCTTCCATTCCAGGGTCAATTATTCCTTGTATATCGATATAAACCGGAATATATTGTTTGTCCAGATATAACGGCAGTTGTTTTAATAATGTTGTCTTACCGGTTCGCCTATGGCCAATAAGGATTATTATGTTCTCTTGCAGCGAACCCCTGATGTTCTTTTGTATAAAATCGATCAGATCTTTTCTACCTACGAATAGTTTGGAACCGGTTTTAACCGGTGTGCCCACAATGTATGGGTTGGGAATATCTATAAATTGTTTACCTACCTGGATGAATGTAACAAGATCGCCATACGAAACCGACTTGCCTTTACGCTCGGAATCATCATACCGAATAGAAAATTCAACGCGGAATGCTTCATAGGCTCGTGGTTTTAATTCAAAAATGCCCTCTTTTTTCTTCTTCTGGCCAATTGAACCTAATTCATGTGCCTTGGACAAGACCACATAGTCATCCGATGGTACGATCTCTACAAGAACCCTTTCGGCGGTACTCCTTCCTATGTTTTCCAGCTCGAGTACTAACGTAACGGTTTCACGCTCGCTCACCGCTTCCTTACCGATCACATTAAAACTAAAATCTGCTCGACCGCGCAGTTCTCGAATGCTCATTGAGATGATATTTCTCCATGAATTCAAAACCAAAAAGAATATATCTCTTTCGGGCGCGATCAAACTCTCACGGGTCAGCTTTGAGGTCTCCTCGAGAAGCTCTATACTTTGGGATAGGTAAGAGAGTTTATCTTCCACACTATCTACTTTCTCATATTTTGCCAGTGTCTCTGCAACCAGTTTCATCTTCTCAAATACAAAAACGGTTTCGGGATGTAGAAGTGGGGTGCTGTAATCCTTTTGTGTTAGAATTCTGATTATTAGCGGTTTTGAGGTGCTTATACTTGCAACGGTGCGGAACTTATAAAAACCATTTAGTGTTGAATATAATACACTCATCTCATTTCCAAACATTAACGCCTCTGAATCTTTAAGCACCTCTGTTGTGTTTTGAAGTGATGTTTGATATTCCTCCTCTGTACTTGCCGTTAAATTGGCATAGTACATCTTGGCCAGGGATTGCACGGTCTTATCATTTGCCGAGCCGGATATGATCATATAAATGTCTTTTTTCACCTGTTGTTGTTGTAACATCTTAAACCATGAAAACACGTTTTGTGGGTTTTTATCCAGAAGCGCTGCAATGTTATTGCCGGCATTTTCCCGCACTTCAGGTATATCATCTTTTGCCAGGATATTTAGTATGAAGAACAATTTATCCGGTTTGTCTTTCAAGATCTTGGGCAGACCCTCAACCAGTTTTGCCAGCACATACTTGTCGCCATGCTTTCTCTTTTTATCGATCAGTTCATAAACCGATGCACCCTCCAAGATTGATAATGTTTTGATAGTTTTTTTTGCATCGTTGTACCGGTAAACTCGTTTAATACCGAACAATGTGAAGATGATCAGGAAGATAACCAATATTGCAAGAGCCATCCAGAATAGCATCAACATTGAATTTTCTTCTTCCGGTTTAACCGGAATATCGACCATCGTAAAATTCCAGGCCATCGAATCATAAAGTCCACTAGGTTCTTCCACGAGTACTTCCAGGGTATGTTTACCAAATTCAAGGTCTGACATGACGATAATAACCGAAGAGTCCGTGGCATCTTCCAGTAAGTTGCCATCTAGATACCAACTGTACATTACTCCTTCTTGGGTCTCCAAAAATATCTTAAAGATCTTCCTGCTATTTATCTCGAACTCAAGAGCTTCATTATTGGGCGGGGTAGTTGAATTCATATTGATCTTTGGAGGGATATTGTCCAAAGGAATAACCGGTCCCGCTAAGGTATACGACAGGTTAACATTACCATTGATGTCATATACCAAAATAATACAATGATATGATATGTTTTCAGCTAAATTCTCCCAAACTATTGTTGTAGTATTTCGATCCCATATTATATCTTGAGATTGTACTGTGGTGAGGTCCTGAATATACGAAGAATTTGCAAAATAACAATAGAACTCGTAATAACTAAAATCTATTGCATTTGACCGCTCCCAGGTGACGGTTATACTGCCTCCATTGTCGTTTGGTGTGTCAAATGCGGTTATGTTTTTGATGGTTAACGGAGAAATGTCGTCCCGTGGAATTACCGAGTTGGAATAGAATACATTGGATATAGCCTCATTACCACTGGAATCTACAACACTTATGGCAAAATAGTAAGTCTTTCCGTTTTCCAAAGGTTTCCCGTTTATACCGTTAATAGTTGTAGAGTTTAGTGTCTGATCGGTAATAGAAGAATTGATGAGTGATGCGGACTCGGTGAAAGTCGAGAAATCGGAAGAAACATAAATATTGAAGTGGCCGAAGTTGAGGATTGGAATGGAATTCCAGTGAAGGACGATGCGAGAGCCTTGGTCATTGGGTAGATCATAAGCCGAAAATTCGGTAATTACCTCCGAAAGATGGAGTGCGCTCAAGGTTGAATTTGTATTTTTTGAAAATTCAAGCTCATTTTTAATAGTGCCATACATCTTCTTCGATAAAATAATCTCATACGGGTTTGGATCGATCATCCCGGTAAAATCCCAACTCATCGTGGTTAAATTCAAATCTCTAAATGAGCCATCCTCCGGGGTGGTTTGGTTGAAAACTTCTTTACCATTAATATCCCGGATTATTACTCTCATTCCCGGTATTGGTTGATCCTGTTGATTAACGATCGTTAGGTTCAAAAACCATTGTTTCTCTAATTTTGAAATGGCATCAAAAATATTCACAGACCCTTCTGTAATCTCCGTATTAATAACCAAACCATGTGAGCCTTCATTCAGTATAAAATCTCGCCCAGAACTCGTGATCGAAGAATTATATATGATACAGTAAGAATTTTCAAGAGTAATTGCATTTATATTATCTTCAAAGGAAAAACCGGATAGGTTAAAGATCGAATCTTCTGCTTTTAGGCCGATATCGTTCTTTATTATCATATCTTCATTAAAAGAACTTTTTTGAGAACCTATCAACCACAGCCCGATCATATTCTCCTCGAACACGTTATTATATGTTGCTGCATCACCGCCTTCGATCAATATGCCCACATTGTTTTTGTTTATGTTATTATTTACTAGGTAAACATCACCGCTATTGTTTAAATGTATTCCATTGAGGCTTGAGCCCGAGATCAAGTTCGTGGTCATAATCGCTGAACCTTCGATCAGGACTCCGTTTGAATTTTGCTCAATTGTATTGTTAATTAACGATACTTCGGCATTATTCTTTACAACTATCCCATATTCTTTTGAGTGCTGGATATTGTTATTGTTGAGCTGTAAAATTGTGTTGCTAAGGTAAATACCGTCATTCCAACCGGAGATTATGTTATTGGTAATGGGGCCATTGCTTCCGGAGGTCATATATATACCAAAATTACCCGGTGCGGCGATAATATTATTTATTATCCGAACCGAACTAGCGCCATGGCCGTATATGCCATTACACTGGGACTTGCAAAATAATAACCGGTTTTTTTCTATTTGAACGTCCGAGGAATCTATATCAATTATGGATTCGGAAAAGCTTCCATTAAAAACATTTTCTTCGAGCACCACCTCGCTGGAATCGTAAATTTGTATTCCAATTCTAGAAATGATTTCTGAGCTAGTTGTAAATGTATTGTTAATAACAGTAGCTGCGGATTCGGTTATAAAGACTCCCGGCGAACCACTGGATCTTCCATTATTATGTACTGAATTATTTATGATCAAGATATTTTTATCATTTTTCCAAATTTTTACACCTTCCAGGTCATTATCCAGTATCCGATTCCCGTTGATATCACCCACAGTAGCTTTAAGATCAAGTCCGGGACCATGATTTAACGCGATGGCGGAAGATGTAATATTCAAACTCGCACCATTCATTATAATCCCGGAATTCTTATTTGACGACATATTGCATTTTTGTATTAGTACCGAACAACCAGTGATATTAAGGCCACTTCTATGATTACCCAGAAGATCTGAATTTGTAAATGTTAACTTACAGCTTGAAAATTCGGTTTTTAAACCATTTAGAACATTGTCGTTAATAGAACTCCCATCAATATCGATTCCGCAGGTATTATCGGCATTGAAAATTGAAATGCCGTTATACCCGTTTTTGGAGATAATAGAATCTTGGATATTAACCTCGGAATTTTGCACTAACTCCATACGAACACCATGATAACCGTTGCCAGATATATTCGTATTAGTTAGATTTACAATAAGATCAGCGTTGTACCAATAAATTCCATTTTGTTCATTACCGTTGATGGTGCAATTATCGAACAACAGAGTACCTTTTATCTGGTTTCCCTGATCATCAATTAATATTCCATTTTTCGAATTATCAGAAATGTTGCAGTCTTTAAAAATTACATCGAACTGTAATAAACCATAATAACTTGAAAAAGCTATACCATTGCCAGTATTTATTTGATCCTGGGATTTCAAAACACATCTGGTAAAATTAATTTGATTTACATCATTTGAAATACTAATGATCCCATTTTCGAGATAATAAAAGTTACCATAGGCGCTTTTTCCAAATGAACAATTTAAAAAACTCCAATTGTTTAGTTTAAATAGCACGGCAAACGCATGCTGGCCCCCTAAAAAGTTCGAATCTTCAATGACCACATCACTGATCGATTGTTGAGATAATACACCACCCGAATGTGGGCCCAGAGCTACACCCGATACCTCAACTGAACAATTTTTAAATACGAAATCAGATGAAAAAACGGGTGTTAACCATATTATGCCATCCGAACGCGCGCTATTATTTCCAACAATACTACAGTTTATTACTTGGATATGTGAGTTCTTTCCATAAAAACGCAATCCTATTGATGTGATAAACGGATTGGAATTGAACAGATTTATAATATTAATGTTTTCCAAAGTGATATTGTGACAATCATAGGTAAAAGCTATCCCAACATAAGTACTGTCTATGGTGTGGGATACTGCGGTGATCTGGTTGCTACGGGTAAAGTATAATCCCCAATATTGCTTTTTTTCGCTGTTATTTATGAATTTACACTTAGATACTTTATCAGAATATATGCCAACAGTATCTCTTCCTTGATACACTTGAGCAATCGAATCTTGGATAACACAATCAGTAACTGTATGATTCCCTGTGGAGAATAGATATAGACTTCTTGTGATATCGTAAAATCTACAACCGGATATGGTAAAATTATCGGCACCGTTGAGAATGGCCAGACCATAATAACCATAATACAATGAAGAAAAACTGGTACCCCGCGAAAATGTACAATTGAAAATAATATTATTAAATGCGTTTGAGGAATTAAATATTATACCATTTTTTGTATAATTTATTGTGGAGTTTTTAATTTGAACATTGTTTGTCTCAATGATCAATCCTATGTTATGATCCTTGATCAAGCCTGGAATTAAATAACCGTAACCGCATTCCTGAAGTACACTATTTTCCATTTTAAATTTCGAACCCTGTTTTACCCAGAAAGTGTATGTGTGCTTTCCATCATTACCGGCGCTGGTAATTATTGAACTATCATCGGAATCGGGTATACCATCGTAGTCGAGAATGTGCATCAACCCACCGGTTTCTACACTAATTCCATAGAGACCGGAATTTCTATTGCCGGTAATGTTCATTATTAGACTGACATTTCTGAGAATGAATTCTCCATACACAGTTATATTACCGTTCATCACGAGCGTAACATTTGTAAGTTTTAAAATTCCGGAAACTGAAACCGATAGATTGCCGTTCAGTATGATAGTCGTATTATTGATCGAAGTTTGATCTGATACGATCCAGTCACCGTTCGGTGGTGGCGGGCCAAGCGGGACTTCGCTGATGGATGGTAGAGGAACATGAATTGATAATAATGGAATTATGATCAATAAGGCAACATATATTTTGTAGTTCTTCATATCAATACCTTATCTTTGGTTTGGATATAATATTTAATTAAGGGTTTGCGATCATCAGTAATTACTATATTAAACTGTTTAAACTATTTTAATATATATATTCGTTGGTGCATAATATGATTTACATATAAATCATACAATGGCACCATGATCCATAGTATTATTTCGTCCCTGGTTCATCGGGTATTTCGATTATTGGTGCATTGCCATCCAATTCTTCTTCGAGTGATTGTGTCTGAACGTTTGCATAGGGTGAAACCGGCATCTCTTCTGGCTCTGTTGGTGGCATGTAAACATCCGTTTCTGGTGGTAGATCTATATCTGGTGGCACCTCCTCCGCTGACGGTTGCACCGGATTAGAGACAACCGAAGAAAAAAACTTCCGATCCGGTGCAACCTGGGGGGGAGGCAGTTTTGGCATTGTACTTGCGCTCTTGCTGTTGGAAGTTTCCAGAGCATTGATCTTTGCTCCGGACCCAACACGAGCAGCAAGTGGAGGGATGTTTATTGATTGTAATTCTTTAGTTTGATCGGTATTGGTAGCATGTACATTTGGCGCCTGTTGTGATATCTCTGAGGCAGGGATATATGTTTGTTCGGTGCTTGCATTTTTATCTGCATTTGATGGTACAGCGAAAATACCTGTTTGGTTCTGTGCCTGTCCTTCCCTCTCGATCTCCATGGAATGTCGAAGTTCTGTTGCAACTTCTGCGATCAACTTTTCCTCATGCTTTTTTGAGCGCCGTATGAATAACATGATCAATATAACGGTTATGATAATTACAATAACTATTATTATTACCCACCATAAATAATCCGATGAGGTTTCTTTGGATTCGGATTTCACATCTTTTCCATGCGTAACCTCAAAGGGCCCTTCAATGACTTCACCTGCAAGACCAAGGAGGTCTAGGGCTTTTACTTTGAAATAATACATGCCATTATTCATTTCTTCAGTTGACCAGATAACTCGATAGAAATTATCCTTTTCTGGTTTGATTATTGTTTCTATAAGCTCCCAGGTAACATTATCTGTAGAATAGTAAAAACCTACACTTTCTATATTATTTTCAAAATCAGTGACTTTTACAACAATAGCCTCTCTTGCACCCAGTGGTTCATTTTTTAATGGGGACATAAATTCAATTAATGGTGGATTATCTAAGTTATTATGGATCAGGATATTATCATCCGAGAGATCATATTTCACCAGTCCGGTAAGATCTCGCACTTGTGCCTTGAGCCAGTACATATTATCTGCTACTGCAGTAGTGTCCCAGGAATAATCATATATGTATTCTATTTCATCCTGGGTTCCAATGGAGTCTTTGCCTATTAATGTCCATAAGATCTTATCGGTGGAATAATAGAAATTAACCCCGTCTTTGTCGATGTTATTCTCCAGATCAAACACTGAAGCATTCAATATAATTTTTCCATTGAATTCGCCGGAATGCGGTCTGAGGAGGTCAATTTCAGGGGCATTGTTCATTTTATTATGTATGTAATAATGATCTGATTTTGCTTGGCTCGCCAATCCATCAACATCCTTCACATCAGCACGCAGCCAATAAATACCATCATTATATGCTGTTGTGTCCCAAGATAATTCATAGATCCTATCGCCTTTGGTGGGTTTTACAATATTGGAGATCACATTCCAATCCTCCCCGTCCGAGGAGAAGTAAATAGCTACACCATTTTTATCTATATTATTTTCCATGTCATGGGCATATACAGAGATATTTAAAGTGCCGTTGATGTGCTGTCCTTTGGTAGGTGATAGTATCTCTATCACTGGAGTATTAAGGTTCGAATTATGCACAATAACCGGTTCATCATTCATATCCTCAGCGCTAAGACCAGTGGTATCGGTTACTTCGACACTCAACCAGTATTCACCATCAGGAACCGTGTCGGTCATCCAATAAAAGTCATAGTATTCATTTTCCTTAGCTTTGGAAGTGTTTCCAAGATATTGCCATTCCTCTGTATCCGAGGAATAATAATATAATACACCGTTTGAATTTATATTTCCTTCCATATCATGGACGCGAGCCCTGATGATCTGTGTGACAGCAACCTCTTTTCCGTCAATTGGTGTCATTAACTCGATAACTGGTATATTATTATCTTTATTATGAACGCAAAACTCTGAGATCATACTCTCGTTTGTGACACCCTTTGAATCATTTACCATAGCCTTAAATCGGTACCAGTAATCATCAACCGTAGCAGTGTCCCAGTAGATCGAGTATATCTCATCACCAGAAGAATTGACCATTGGTGTAGGATCATTTCCAATTGGCCACCATTGATCCGGGTTTGCATTGGAGGAGATATAAAATGTCACACCAGAGCTATTGATATCTCTATCGAAATCAAAGGCCGTTGCCATGACCTTTACTGCCCCTGATAATTCAGATACATTTAATGGAGCAATAAGTGAGATCTCCGGCTCCCTATTTGGATTGTCGATCGATACATTGATAATTTCTTCCAACTCGAAACCGTCCAGATCTGTAACATTTGCCTTTATCCAATATTCACCATCGGTGTACGGTAAGGTTTCCAGGGTTAATGCATAAATATCTTGTGTGCCTGATTGGACATTACCGATCATGTCCCAGGTGACCTGATCATTGGAGAAATAGAACCGGACACCTTTTGTTGTGTTGATGCCTCCACCGATTATATCCAGCTCGGAATCTGTTGCCTTAACCTCGATCTGAACTTGTCCTTGAACAACATCTCCTGCTACTGGTTTATTTATGATAAGTTGTGGTGGATGCGGGTTATCGATGGTCACGGGTAATGAAATATTTTCACCCTTGTTTAGGTCTATATCCTGTACCCAGCTCTTTATATAATAATTGTAACCGTCAGGAACTATGGTGGTATCCCAGAGACATTGATAATTACCTTCTATTACAGTGGGTTCGGTCTTACTACCAATTGTTATCCAGTCTGTTAGATCAGGATCAGTAGAGTAATAGAAAAAGACTCCAAGAGCAGGGTCGATATTCTTATCAGGGTCCATCACGCTTGCATTTATCATTATTTCTCCCGATAGAATTTCACCGCCTTGTGGGTATTCTAACCAAATTCTTGGGCCTTTGGTTATTGAAAGTAAATATATTTTACCGGCATTCACGGCAGAAGAATCGAAATTTATTGCCGAGGCGATTATCTCGCTAAATATATCCGAATTTAAATTCTCCGACCCCAGTATGGACCAGCCAAAGTTATCACCCGGGTTTTCTCCATAAACGATGAAATCGGCCGAGCTGGCATAACGTTCTGTGTTAATTCCAAAGGTACTTATAAAGCCAAAGAGAGCACCTGAGTTATCTCCATTGGGTGAATTATAATTTGGCGCACCGATGATAATGTCACCGTAATCATCCATATTCAATTTATCAGCATAACCCACACTGGATCCAAAATCGCTGTTTGATGGGCCGATATACTTCATATCCGGAACAGGGTTAATACGCAGATATATATTATCGAAATGGAAAAGTCCATCTTCCCAGGCACTATTCTCCCACCAATAATTACGAACCTTGGCACCAAAGTCTATATAATATGATCCGGGTTTTGAAAAAGGTTCTGAACACTTCTGGATGAACACATCTCCCGCATCCTCGGGCGCACTAGCCCAATAGATCTCATTTGTCTCATCTTTGTTATTATTGTCTCCAGCATACTGATCCAGATCCCAACCAAAATCGTGATCATCGGTATCGTTTCGCAGAAATGCTTTGATCCAGACCGTGTCGTCCTGGTCCAGTCCATAGTTTTCAAATAACCAGTCAAATGATAATACTGCTGCACCACCGGAATTTATTGCAGATACCATTGCATTTGTAACAGTAAATTCCACACCATATGCGCCACTGTCGGGTTTTGCACCCGTGGTCATGCCGCCACCTAAACCGCCGCCAATAGCAATGGTCACTTCATTATCTGCATCAACCTGATCAGAGTTCATAGCATCTGCACCATTATATCTGACAGATGAACCCGCTGTGTTGCTGGTATCATAACCATATACCCCATTCCATATATCCCAGCCGTCATCTGCCCCTGAGAGTCCAGGTGTATTTCCAGTTGTCTTTAAACCTGCATTGAAATCGATCTGTGGTGTTTTTTTATCCACAGCCATTTCCGAAAGACCGGGTACAAGTGGCCCAGCGTTCAATGTGCTGCCGTAATATAAATATGCATAATTACCACCGGGAGCACCTATTATCACATCGGTAATTCCATCATTATCAACGTCACCTGCCGTAGATATCGAATAACCGAATTTATCACCTGGATACTCACCTGTTAACAATACCTCAGAGTGTGTCACAGGTTCTTGTTTCATGTACTGTTTTTTACCATTCAATAAAACTACGTATCCCGAATCACGATTGGGTGCACCGATCATTACATCATGATAACCATCATTGTCAATATCTCCAAGTGAAGCTATGGTCGTGCCAAATCCGCTGTTTCGTACACCGTCCAGAATTACATGTCTTTCATTGATGATCTTCATAGTAATATTGTCAAAAAATGCCATCATACCGTCATCATAACGAAAGTTCCAACCGGTATCAAAATAGCAACCAAAATCCCAATAATAGGATCCGCTTTTATCTATATATTCTGTAATATCCTTTTCAAAGTGTCCATAAATGGGGCCCCATGGTGGAACATTCCAATTATCCCGCTTGTAAAATAAATATTGTTCACCATTTATAAACTCATCACCCATATAATATTGATCGGTACTGTTCCAGATTCGTGAGCGTAATGTGGAAATATACCTTCTGCTGAGGTTGCTGTTATTGAATATCCTATTGGTATCCAATGCACTATAATCAAATGAGATTTCTATGCTGCTATTTTTATTAATATAATCATAAATTTCCTGGTTTATATTAAATTCAATACCCCATGCTGCACTAGCGCCTGGATCTTGATTCCAATCTCCACCGTAAGGATTATATTCTGTATGGTTTCGCCCGATCATCACCTCTAACTCGGTTCTGTTGGCCCATGTAAGTCCATCTGCATCGGGCTCATCGGGTTCCCAGGGTGCGTAAATAGTAGCATGGTCATGTTGTGCCGGTGTGGTTTGACCATATAAATTAGTGGGGTCATTGAAACTGTCGATCCAGTCCCAACCATCATTATTACCCTGCAGACCCCAAGTGTTCAAATCTCCGGCACTATTATTGACACCATTGTCATGTGTTATGACACCACTTGAGGTAAGGTCGTCATCCCAGAGGTTGGGATAATAAACAACTTTATTCTTATATCCATAAGTTATCACGGCCTGGTCCACTCCAGGGGCGCCAACGATCACATCATCATAACCGTCTTCATTATTATCACCAATACCTGAAACTGAGCTGCCATAATTTCCACTGGTGCCTATGCCTATATTTTCGCCATCCAAGATTCTGCTGGCGATATCTCTTGCATTATAAGTGCCGCTCATACTCGTACTACCAAAGAAAATATACGCACGCCCGTGAGCTGATTTTGCATTTGGCGCACCAACGATAAGATCATTGATCCCATCGTTGTTCACATCACCAGCATCTGCCACATCCCAGCCAAAATGATCGCCATCGAATTCACCGGTAATTATTACATCAGCAGCGGAGTGGCTTAGATCTTCAAAACTGGAATCAACCTTTCCGTAAAAAATATAAACGGCTCCAATGTCATTTACCACACCATGATCATACCAAGGTGTACCAATTACCAGATCAAAATAATCATCACCATTCAAGTTCTGAAAGTATGTCATGTTCCATCCGTATTTCTCATTTTCTTGATCGCCCGAACCGCCAGAGGTAAAATATTGAAACGAATTATATGGTTGTTCCCCACGAGTACTTGTTTTTGCTTGTGCCGGGGAAGCACCAAAATCCACACCATACCAAGTCATTGCCATTAAGATCAAGACAGACATAACTGCTGTAATTTTCCAAACGAATTTTTTCTTCAAATTATTACCTCCATAGATTTATCATGAAATTCAGTGAATTTATTATTAATTTCAAATAAATCAATGTCGAGCGTTATAAAAAGGATTTTTTCTTACCAAGCAAATTTTATGCTTATTAAGAGTAGAAAAAAGTAAACGTCTCGCTTACAGAACAACCCACAACTTTTTAGTAGTTTGAATATTATTCTAAATTCGATGCAGATCAAGAATTTCATTGGATACCGGGATAGAGTGCTTCTACACTTGCTTCAGTTCGAAAAAGAAGTTTACGAGAATATCCATGGGGATGACGTGGGCGGTACATATAAAGATTTTCTGACGTACCTGACCCAGGAAGGTATAGCAGACGGTGTTGGCACAAAACAGAGCACCATCTACAAAGAGCTTCAGACACTTAGAGTACCCGTCCTAACAGGTGAAGATCCTTTGATCCGGGTCATTGACAAAGTACGCATTCCCGGAAGGGAGCGTGCATGTGCAATATATTTTCTGACCCCGTACGGTCTTGACCTGGCCGTGCAAAAAAGAACATACCTGGAGAATAAGAATCTTGAGGTTTCAAATCTACCGGATGCCGGGCCAGATAATAAGATAATCACTATAGTTGCACTGGCAGAAATGCTCATAATGGGTAAACACGAATCCGAACCGATCCGTGCTCTTCTACAGATCGCCGCTTCTACATCTACCGAGGGCAAGGTAGATTGGGTAGAACTCATTTCACCAACCTTGGTAAAGCCGGAGCACGAAGAAATGGAGGATGTGGTGAAGCCAAAGAGAATTACACAAGACCAAATTGAGAATCCGTATTTCAATCGAATGGCTATCAAAGATCCAAAATACTTCTTTGGCCGGGGCGAAGAAATATTGTATATCATGTCACTTTTGAGAAACTCCCAAAGCTGTTCGATAGTGGGTCCAAGAAGGATCGGCAAGTCCTCATTAATTAACTATGTTTCAAGTCCGTCGGTGTTAAAGGAGTTTGGATTAAACCCAAATAATTACATATTCGTATCAATTGATCTTGAGGGGCTTGGCGATCTAACTCAATCTGATTTTTTTTACATGATAGTTGAAGAGCTTCGGAATAGGACCACCGAGGGAGATACACGAAAACAAATGGAGAATTTATTATCAAAAGACAAAATCCGGTTTTTGGACCTGAAAAATATCTTTAAAGAGATCACAACACACCCTAAGAATGTGGTCTTTCTCTTTGACGAGTTCGAACTAATTACCAACAATAAGAACCTAGACTCTAACTTTTTCTCCGGATTACGAAATCTTGCCAATTCATATAATGTTAGCTATATCACCGCAACATATGTGCCTCTGTTACAGCTTACCTTATCCAAGGAGACACTTGGCTCGCCGTTCTTTAATTTCTTTACCCAGGTCGATCTGGGCGTCATGGATGATGAGAGTATACAAGCTCTTATCACGGGTCCATCACGAGAAAACGGTGTGGTTTTTTCTGAGAATATCGTTGACTTTATTACAAATACAGCAGGGCCGCACCCGTTCTTCATCCAGATGTTAAGTTTTCATATCTTTAACTGGCTCAAGAAAAAAGGGTCGATCTCCGAACCGGAATTACAGGCGATCTTAAAACGGTTCAATGATGAGGTGAGGGCCCACTTTCAATATTTCTGGAATCACCTTTCATTAGAGGAACAGGAGGTATTAGAAGACCTTTGCACCAGTGGTGCTATTAGGCCGCAAATTAATTACTCTAACTTGATTCAAGATCTTATGAAAAAAGCTCTATTGATCGGAGATATTGACAATTTGAAAATATTCTCCGATTCATTTGAGGAGTTCATATTTACTACAGTTGGTGTCGTTAAAGAAGTGCAAGTTGAAACCAAACCATCGGTTGATAAGCTCGGAACGTCTATCAAACCCAAAATAGATGAACCTAAGCACTCAAAAAAATCTAAAAAAATACGCGTAGTCTGGGGTAACACCTATTTTATTGATGAGAACACACCAACAGCGAGTGTGAACGTCTTCAATGAACTTACCGGTCAAAATATCCCAGGCCTGTTTATCACCCGAACACCGGTAAATAATGCGGAGTCGCAATGGAACCTTACAAATTCTAAAGTTATTTGGTTATGCTCACGTTTAGGTGAGGAATATTTGCCGCCGGTACTAGGTAAGGTCTCACATATAATCATCGAATTTATTAAACAAAATAAAAGTAGTGTCATACTGCTCGATGGATTGGAGTTTATAATTAATAATAACGATTTTTCAAAAACACTTCATCTGATGGACAATTTAAAGGAAATGGTAGCTATAAACAATTCGATTTTATTTGTACCAATGAGTTCTACTATGTTTTCCGAGAGGGAACTTGCGCTGTTACGCAAGAATTGTATAGAGATTCCCAGAGATGTATCGTTTGATTAAAAATGGCAAATAATTAATGATGGGTCTTCTCCGAATTTAGGAAGATAATTAAGATGGTGGCTTGAAGATCGTTAATTGTTAATTGTGAATCGTGAATGGTGAAAGTTTGAAGATTGGGGGAATGGGGAGATTGAAAGAATGGGAAGAATGGGGAATTGAAAGACTGGGGGAATGGGGGAAGGGGAAGAGTGGGGAATTGAAAGAGTGGGGGGATGGGAAGAATGGGGGATGGGAAGAATGGGTGATTATAGCTGTTATTGAAAATTGAAGAATAGAGATTGAAAAATAAAAAAAAACAATAATGTAATTTCAATTTACATTTTATAATTTTCACTTTACAATTTACAATGCCGTAAGCGCCAATAAAGCTGATTTACCC
>JAEHCK010000049.1 GCA_020696345.1 Thermoplasmata archaeon
ACAATATCCCTCTGCAATATTTGCATGAACTGAATATGATGAACCTATTAATTGATCTGTGACTTTATATGGTTTACCAGCGAGTGAATAAGCGCTTTTTGTAACAGTTACGTATAAATCTATTGCTCTCGACCATACCTCCAGATTCCTATATCCTCTATTCTTGTTTTTATATTCATTTGATTTCATTTTTTTAACCCTTCATTATTCATTTTCCAATATATTTATTACATTTGATTTATAAGCGATTCTAGGTAACAGGTGTCCGAAAGTACTATTTTTAATTTCATATCCCAATCTCCCCATCCCCCCAGTTTTCCATCCACCCAATCTTCCATTTCCCCAATCTTCCATTCCTCCATTCGTTCATTTCCCCAATCTTCCCATTCCCCCAATCTTTCATTCCCCCAATCTTCCCATTCCCCCAATCTTTCATTCCCCCATTCACGATTAACAATTAATGATTTACAAGCTATTATCTTAATTATCTTCCTAAATTCAGAGAAGAACCATATTTCTTTAATTATTCATTAATGGCCGATGTCACTCAAAACGAATTCCATATCATTTTTTTCTTTTATAAAGATCCTTACCCCTATGTTCAATGAGCTCCACACGATGAAACGGTATTGCACTGCCCTGGTCAGTATAAATGAAGCTCTTATCCCATGATCGTACCTTGCCGCCCTCGATATAACCCAACTCGGGTTTGATCCGATCCTTGTAAAATATCATCGTATCGGCTAATTCAAAACCGTCACGCCATTTGATCCCGTTCAAAATATCGCGGGCATGAAGCATGATATCGATGAAGAGATGATTTTATATTAATATTTATCATAGAATGTAATTGTGAGTCTAGAGAGTCGTGAGTCTAAAGAGTCGAGAGTCAAAAAAGTTTTCAGTTTCTGGTTTTCAGTTGCCAGAGTAAATTTATCACACTAGCAACTAGCAACTAGCAACTGATAACTGACAACTAACAAGTCGGGAATTGGGAATAGGGAATGTAATAATGTATCGTTGAATTAGGGGATAGAATTAGAGATTTGCTATTTAGTAACCAATTATATCACCAATTCCCAATTCCAATAGCCCTTTGGCCCCTCTTGCAAATCTCTGCAAGTTTTGGAAGTCTGGTAAGCTAATTTGATTTTATTGATCATTTGCCTATATAGATTTCGTCCTTCGGTTTCGAAACTCGACGTCAAAATTCAAAACTTTAAGATATGAATGAATTTTGAGGTCTCGATTGAATCCGAAGGATTCTATTGTGTATCGTAACACATCCAACGTTAAACGGCAAAGAGCCGTTAGCCGAAACCGTCTGACGATACGAGCCTCGATACCGTTAAACGATTCCAGGAATCCTTTAGCTAATTTTTATTAATACAACAAAGCAGCACAAATTCTCGAGAAGAGCCAAAATTTAAAAAAAGGTGTGCAGTTTCGGCTAAGTTATAGTGGCTTATGTAATGCACGATCATTTCCAATGATGATTTCAAAGATGGAATTCGATGAGATCTCTTCTATACCATCGTTATCGTAGTCCTTGTATATATGCAATATATCCCCAACGGATATTCTGCCATCTCCATCTTGGTCGATATATGCAATATAACAACCTTCGTAATCTTGTACTTGAGAGTTACTGTTAACTTCACTGCCCGTGGTATTATCTTGAACTGGACCGCCTTTTGTCATCGGGTAAATCTTCGATAAACCAACTATGAGTTCGCTGGGTTTTGCATCATCTATGGTTGTTTTGTATTCTATTGTTCCCTGGTAATTTATCATCTGAAATTTTGTATCATCGAAACTTGGCTCTCCACCAACTACACCGATAATATTTGCCCTCCAGCCATAATTTGTTTCCTCGATCGTTACAGTAATTGTTGTATCTCGAGGGGTCGGTGGATCCATATCTGATATCATAGCCCATAACACACCTGCTAACACCACGGTAATTGCCACCATTAAAATAACGGCAATAACCGGAGAAACCGCTACATCATCCTTTTGGATAAATCTATTCATGGTTTAGTCCTCCTTTTATTTTATATGTTGATTTAGGTGGACTTGAATATAAATATCCAGTTACAACATGTAGTCTACATGTAGGAATTCAAAAATAATGTGCACATGAATTTAACTGTTACAAAATAGATAAATATTGTAACATTTGCAAATTTATGTTTTGTGAATATTATTCTTTTGAATTAAGAGATGGAACACGGATGACACGGATCGATCTGTTAACAATGACCATATCTTCATGATCAGTCCTGATCCGTTGCATCCGTTATATCCGTGTTCTATGGGGTGGTTTGAGGATTCTTTTTTTCCATCAGATAGACGTTAATAAAAAAATCGATTGTCATTTATCTTTCAATATATCCTTGATCTTTTTAATCTCGCGTTTTGCACCTATCGCTGTGTATAATTTCAAGGCGGTATCAAGATGTTTTCGGCTTTTTTTTCGGTCAACTTCACTATACATGAGCCCTAAATTACAGTTGACTTCGGCGATCTGCCATTTGAAATCCAGTTCTTCAGATAATGTCAGACTTTTTGAATAATAATCAAATGCCTTATCGTTTTCACCTTTAAGTCGAAATACTTCGCCGAGGTTATCATACAGGATGGCAATTGTCCTTTTATCACTAATATCTTCAGAGATCCCAAGGGCCAGGGTATATTCCAATTCGGCGTCATCCAATTTATTTTGCTCCCAATAGATTATTCCCAGATTATTATGTGCTCTTGCGATTCCGGCTTTATCCTCCAGCTGTTCGGATAATTCCAGGCATTTCTTATTTAATTCAATGGCTTTATTTAATTTGCCATTGCCCCAATGAACCAATGCCATATTACTGTATAATTTAGAAGAATTTTGCAGATCACCCCCGGATTTTGCAAAATCCATTCCTTTCATAAAAAAATCCATGGCTTTTTGAAAGTCTCCCTTTCTGAAATGAATAGTGCCTATGGCATTATACGCTCTTGCCAGCCCATGATCATTCCCGTTGGATTCATAACAATTTAAACTATCTTGGTAGCATTTTAAAGCATTATCCCATTCACCCTTGACCGTTAGTATATGTCCTTTTTGGATCAATAACTGAGGCCAAGTATCCTTTGGTACTTTCTCCGGGCCTAATTCTGTTAAGATCGCCATTAATTCTTCAGTATATCCATTATCGATAAATACATCACCATATTTAACCAGTAATCTGGCTGCATCTCCATAACTTTTCGCCTGTAGATAATGGTGCTGTGCTTCCAGGATCGCCATTGGAGATAGTACAGGGTCTGTTCGGGTCATTGAATTATCAACTTCGAATTCTGAAGTGTAATACTTTGCGGCCTCGGTATGGTATTGGGCTTTCAATTGCGGTGGCAGTCGTCTAAAGAAAAATTCTTTGATGAGTTCATGTAGTTCATAACCTGAGGTGGTCTCGTGAAGTAACGAATTATCAACAAGTGAATCCACACATTCAAAATCCAGATCATCTTCAACAAAGAAGGCTTCTGGTTGAATTGGATATCTAAAGATCGCCACCCTATTCAATAACTTCTTCTCTACCGGAGTGAGTCTTTGAAAAATCTCTTCCTGAACATATTTATTAATATCATGCTTTTCCTTAAATAATTCACCAATGTCCAGTTCAATTGTTAATTCATTTATTTTTTGCAACTCCATTTTCTTTGCCAAGTGGATGCTGATCAGTTCGATAGATAACGGATGACCGCCAGTTATCTTGAAAATTTTATTGAATTCGGGTTCTTCCAAATTTGATAGATTTAATAGCTCTTTACTTTCATCAGGATCCAGGCCAACTAATTCGATCTCGGCAATTAATTTATTAATAGCCACCTCACGTCGACCATAAAAACCTGTTGCACCCCGGGTCAAAATAATAATATTTAGACACTTGAACTTGTCTGGCCCTGTTAGTTCAACATATATTTTGAAAAGTTGTAATAGATCTTTGCCAATTTTTTGAAAATCATCGAACACCATGATCGCATTTAGTCCTTCCAGGTCACTCTTTAATATTTTTCCAACTTCCGGCAACTCGATCGTGGATTCATTGTCGAGATAGAACTTCAGTTTTTGTTTACCGATCTGCCATAAGAACTCACCCATGTCGGTCAGGGTACTCCGTAATGTGTCCCATTCGTGAAATCTATACCAGAACAGATCTCGTTCACCTTGAAGTTGAGATATTTCAACGATTCTTGATGCAAGAGTGGTTTTGCCAATACCCGGGATACCTTTGATAACTATGATCCTTGGTACCCTAGCGTTGATCCATTGATCAATACGCTTGAGCTCGTCTGAACGACCGACAAAACGAGTAGGTGTGGCCATATCATCAACAAAATTTACGGTTTCTCGCTCGATCATCACGCCCGATCTTCCTTTATTTCTTTCCATAATTGTAGTTCGAGTGGTTAAATGCTTATCAAGGTCCGATCTCTTCTCAAGATTTGTTCGTATTTTCCGGGCGTATTCAACACCATTAGGCGTTAGAAAATATATCTTCCGTTTGCGTTTCAGATCTCTGACATGTGCGATCTTTTCGAACACCACACCTTTTACTTTCAAGCTCTTTATGACATATGATACATGACTGCGTCTTATACCGATCGCCTCTGCAATGCCCGGTTGAGTGATTTCACAGGGGGCCTCAAATTCATCCTGAAACTTGGAATAATGTAGAAGATGAAGTAATATCCCGTCTTCGATGGTGAGATCAAATTGTGCAAGTGACATTTGAGTCCAGCCATATATTAAATAGAGATCAGAAAAAATAACCCACACTACGATTATTAATTCGATTTAAAATATTCCGACCCGATTATTATCTCATATTATTATACCCATTCAAAAGATTTAAAAGTTTCTATCATTAGAAATTCGTTCTTTTTGATTGATGTATTAGAATTTCTAATTTAGGTTTTGCCTTTTCTTTTTCCTTTTTCCTTTCCTGGGTCTGATTTTTTTATCCACCAACGGCTCGACCTCTGTGTCTGTGCCACCGGTTATTGGTTTGAATACGAGCTTTTGTTTTTTGTCTTTCGAGCCCTTCTTCCACTCTACCACTTTCACATTTTCACCGGGTTTGGCTTTGATCTTCGGGCGCTGGTTAATAAATGCCAGACCAAAGCTGATGAATGATAGTACAACCGCAATGCTCGGTATTAATAACGCAGTTTGGTCAAATGATAAACCTTCTTTTACATCAGCCGCCAAGACAGAATCCAGCAGACTTACTAATGTATTGACACCATTAATGTAAAAAGTAATTGCCAAGATACCCAGTATTGCAGCAATTAATATCAAAATTGTGCCTGCACGAGAGCGTATAAATGTTAACGGGAGTGCAATTCCAATAAGAATTAAACTTACAATAGTAAATGGAAAGGCAAGAACCATAAAAATGATATTATAATATTCGCTTTTCTCCATCGTATAAATATTAATTGTTGTTGGATGGGACTCGGATGTAAACGGGCTTATGATTTTTTTAGTTGTATTTCCATCCATATCTATAACACTTATTTCGACCCGTGCTGCAAGTCCCACCTTACCATAGTTTTTGTCTATTGATATATCCGCGGTATATGTTTTTTTGTCACCTTCGTTATACAATTTATCATTTGATTTTTTCTCCCAGATCACCTTTGATTTTGTGTAATCAATTTCCTCATCATCCCAATCAGTCCATAGCTCGATCCAAATTCTATCGACCTCTATTCTTTGTGTCAAATTATTGGTTGAATCTATGGCAACCGTGATCTTACACTTCTGGGCGATATCAACTGGCCACCACGGGATCAGATCCACTTCACTTTTAACAGTTATATTTGTATAATCATTTTTACCGGCTTCTGTATTCCATATTAAAGCCTTGATGGTATATTCCCTATCCACCCAACTATCAAGAACTTCACCAATGTCTTTTTGAAAGCCACCTAAACCAGTTAAGAATACTTTACTTTCGTTAGTATAATTAAATTTATATTCTGGTTTATCAGAAGATGATCCGGGAGATGAAATGATTCCACCACCAATGCCACCAATGCCACCTTTGGTCTGGTTCGTAAATACCTTATAATCTATTTTGGATTCATAAATATCTGCTTCTAATGATACTTTATTTAACTTTGCACCTTCATTCTTTGTTTCAAAATATATATTCGCCCAGGGCATAAATTGAGATGCTATGGTTAGGCAGATACTAATAATTAAAAAAACTATAATAATGATCTTAAGAATGTTTGTTTTAAGATTTTTGTCCATAACCAAACCGCCATGATATTGAATTGTTGATTAATTGTAATTATTGGATCATACCTTCAATGCCGCAGTTTGGGCATGAGATCTTTACTGGCAATTGTGAAACATTCACTTTCATCGCTTTACTGCAATTCGGACATCCGACCATTTGGAATTTCGGTTCAAGTTGGCCTATCCTTTGCCCTTCATCTCCAAAAGATTCAGATACTTCTGCTGCCTGAACTTCTACTCTCTCCTCGGTACCTGTACCAAAAGCTGATTCACCATTCATTGATTTAGATATTAATGAATAATTTCTATAGTTTAGGCCCATAAGACCAAGTGCAACAATTGTAAGAAAACTGCCATTAAAAATATTTATTAAAGTAATACCAGAACTTCCACCAAATATTGGTAAGATAATAAAGAAACCAAGGGATAAGATAAGGAGTGCGATAATATAAACCAAAACAAGAAATTCTACACGAAATGTGGTGACCTGCCTATTAAGGATCTTTTCTTTACTGGGAATTAATGATATGGCGATCAGTCCAAATATAAAGGGAAGGATATAATATATCATATCTAACAGATCAGTCATGTAAGGCTCTCCTTAAAATTCAATTTATCCAAAAATTCCATAAAGCTCAGTACCTGTAACCTCAAGAACATAGAGCAATTGCCCATTTTCTGCATCCACAGCGGCGCTAAATGTGTTACCTGATAGATATACCGAGCCTTTTTGGATGGCCCAACTAAATTTTGAAGATGGAAATGTGATGCCCGTGATCGTTTCAATTATTTCCATGCCTGGATTATTCGAAGGTGTAATACCAGCCATAGCCAAGGAATAAGTTGTTTCATCGAAATCGATTTCATCATTGAGGCCATAAATCTCTCTTTCAATATCAGGGTCGAGTTTTAAAATAATTTCACTGGAGGCTAGTGTTAATGCCTCGGATGCAACATCCTTTTTTGAAAGTGAAGAAGAACCATAGTTTTCTTGGCCTTCATTGATGATTTTCGTCAATTCACTATATGAATCGATCCCAATCTCCTTGGTTACATTATGTGTTAGATTTACATAATAACCCCAATGTGGATATTCATCACTTTCTCGTGCTTCAACCCTCTCATCATATGTCGGTTTATACCCGAAAGACAGATTCCAATTAAATGAACCGGATCTGCCGGTTAGATCAGCTTCTGCTTTATAATCTTTTGTCACTTTATATACGCCCCAGTCAACAACTACATCATCATATTTATTAAGAAATTGAACCAGTCCATCAGAGTTTTTCTTAGCATATTCCACCGCATCTTCAGGTTTAAACTTGAAGCTGCTCTCATCAAATCCGGAACCGGAGACGGGCATATATTCCCAATCTTTGAATTCACCTTCTGGGTGACGTTGAGGGAAATGCGATGCATCATTACAACTATCCCAGGGTATATCCTCGCTACCCTGAATGAAACTACTTGGGGAATCAATTAATACACGGATATGCTCGAGAATAAAATAAAATTTAGATTCTTCATCTTCATAACTCATATTTGTTCGAGTAAATGTTTTCACGGGGAATGAAACTTCATTTGCTATCCAGACTTTTTTCACAAACGGCAACCAGCCCTGGAAAAAGCCAGAGGTTATATTAATTATCAATGTATTATATCCCGAAACTCGTTCACCACCGATCACGGTCCAGTTATATACTTGTGTATACCATTCAGAAACTTCCTCGTCATCTGTATCAATTGTCCAGAGAATGCTGTCACTATCATCTATTTTTAATTGTTTATTTCCCAAATAAATCATTTCATCCAGTGTCTCTTGTTGCTCCTCATTTGGATTCGGGTAATTCCGCATCGAACCATCATAAGAGATCTCTCTATCTAATCTTGGAATTTGGTCTATCTCAACGTGTGCGTTTGTAGCTGTCTGGAGAATAATATTTTCGTTCAAATCGATATATTCATTCCTCGATACATCCAGAGCGCCGTGGGCAGTGAATGGTTGACTATCAGAACCGTCTATCGTGATATCAAATTTGGCAGCTGTTTCCTCATGTGAATTCTGTACTGAATGTTCCATATTGAAACCATCTTTACGTTTGATAATTGGTGTGATCTCATCAATTAATTGACCTTCAGCATTTAATGTATATTTACTCCAATTTCCACTGGTTTTATTTTCATTATACATCTCTGCAAATATTGTATAATCATATTGGGCAATGTCACCAATTTTTTTATCAGGTACGGTAACAGTAAAATCTTCAGAGATCACAATATCATCATTACCACCACCGCCGGTACCGTCATCACCATTTTTATTGTCAGATGTATCAATAACCATACTGAAGAGAACATTTATAATAATCGCAATTATGCATAATCCAGCAAGAGCTTTTTTCATGGTATCACATTTTTTATTGTTGAATTGAATCCGATATATGTTTTTTGTTAACCAGAATCTTCATTTTTCTAATAGCTTATAAGGTTTACTCACTATTTATCGGCACATAGTAAATAAAGAAATGATAAGTAATCTATAACCATTCTAAGAATCACAAACTTACGCACCTACATTTTACCGCCATCGTTTTTTACCGGTACCTTTGCATAGGTAACACTTTTTAGTGCGCTGACACGTTTTGCACGAGCCGGTCCCGTTGCAGATCTTGCACGGCTCACGGGTACCTCTCAACACACCGGTACCGTGGCAGTTGGGGCAGTGGCCGTTCCCGCCGCAGGTGATACACTTGCCAGTACCTTTACAATAACTACAGCTATCATCTGTTGGTTCATCTATTATTGTCATTATCGATGATAACGTGTGCTGAGGATAAAAAATTTATGGATAATCCCGTATCGTAAAAAGCAGTCATTTTAAATATCATTAGATAATCTTAGTCTTCAATGGTGTAACAATGGATATCAAACTCATGGACATTATTTGCTGTCCAGTATGCAAGAAGGAATTAAAACTCAAAATTTCCAAACAGAACGATACCGAGATCCTCGATGGTGACCTGTTCTGTAAACACTGTGATTTTACTTATCCCATCGAAGATGGAATACCCAATTTGCTGCCGCCGGAATATCACAAGTAGATGTTGTAAATAGACTGTTTTGATGTTTTATCGATGTAAATCACTTGGTGAAGGGGGATCACTGCAAGTAATGATCGCTTTGTATCGTTTGGAGACCACTTCAATGAATTATTGGTTACAAACGTTGGGGGAGGGGAGGCCACTCCAAGTAATGATCGCTTGGGAAATTGGAAAGTGAAAAATGAAAATTTAAAATTTAAAAGTGCCAACCAGTTTTAACTAGCAAATTGGAAATTCTTCATTCTTCAATTTTCATTCTTCAATTCTTATCCACAACCCATAATCTACCGGTCCGTTAGTCTACCGGTCTATCGGTCAATTAGTCACTAGTTTCTAGATGCTAGTTGCTAGTTGCTAGTCGACCAGCTGACCAACCGACTAGTTGACTGGCTGACTGAAACAATATGTTTGTAGAATGTTTGAAAAATTGAGGCGAAATCATTATATAATTAACAACTCTGATGGAAATTAACACATAATATCCGTTTCAATCGTGGTACCATGTCCCATAATCTTGAGATCAAAGTGGTGGAAACCGAACAAGAGCTGAAGTCAGCATATTCATTAAGAAGAACGGTCTTTGTTAATGAACAGAACGTACCGGAAGAGATCGAATATGACGAGTATGATCATTCTGCACTCCATGTGATCTGTAAACTTGGTGATAGAGTCGTAGGTACCGGCCGTGTGGTATTTTTCGATGATGGCGCTAAAATTGGTCGTGTTGCTGTGTTGAAAGAATACCGAAAACAAGGAATTGGCACGATCATAACGAAAAAACTTATCGCGATCTCGCATAATAACGATGTGGAAAACGTTTATGCAAATGTTCAATTAATTGCGCGTGGGTTCTATGCAAAACTGGGGTTTAAAGAGGTGGGTGATATATTCTATGAAGCAGATATTAAGCATGTAAAAATGGTGCTGGGAATAATGGAAAAGTAAAAATGTAAAAGTAAAATTTTAAAAGTTATTTTTTCAAATAAATAATAAATCAACGGGAATGTGATTTATTATTATTGTGCATGGGAATGGATTTGTTCATGCCTAGTCGGGAATGGATTTATCATTGTTGAGAAGGGAATCGGAATAGAAGTTTTATACCTTCCAACCCAATTAATAAATTCCTTATTCAACATTATATATTCGCATTCCCCATTCCCTTATCATTATTATTTAATCCATTCCCTTGCACAACATAAAATATTTGCATTCCCCAACCTAAATTCTCGACTCTTGACTCCATGGACTCTCGACTCTTTAGACTCTAAACTCCCCAAATTCACACACTCCCCACACTTTCAAACCCGCGCTCGAACGCATCCAGGTTGATTTTCGCATATTGCGGTAACGAAGTATTTTTAATTGCCGAGATCAACTTCGGTTTCGGTATTGGTAAACTACCTGAAGCACTTGCTGCGCCCAATAATACCATGTTCATGATGATCCCAGAACCAAGCTCGGCGGCGATCTCTGCGGCGGACACAATAACCAGCCGCTCGTGCTTGTAGCTATTCTTTAGATATTTGAGAAGTTTATCTTTATTCGGGTATTCACCTTTTGTAATAAATGGCTGTATGATCTGTGGATTCAGTACTATGGTTGCGTCATCTTGTAAGAACGGCACCTGGCGCACGGTCTCGATGATCTCGAACCCGATCAATAGATCTCCGGTGCCCATTGGTATCACCGGCGTGTAAATATCCCTGCCAAATCGTAGATAACTTGCAACCGACCCGCCCCGCCTGGCCATGCCATGCTCTTCCAAACAATACACCTTGTACCCGAGATCCATGGAGGCCCTGCCGATCACTCTATTTAAATATATGATACCTTGGCCGCCAACACCGGCTAATATTGTCTGGTAGCTTTTTATTTTCTCGACCATTTTTATCAACTATTTTCCTAATTAATCTCACTAATTGTTCATTTGATACTTATTGCCTTGAATTTACAAACACTAATATCCGTACACATACCGCAGCCGTTGCACAGGCTCGTGTCGATCTCTATCTCGCCGTTGTCCAAATAGATCGCCGGACAACCGAATTGTGTCAAACACACCTTACATTTCGTGCATAACTCACGATCGATTTCGGCATTTGGTAACGGTTCGCCACGCTTGAGCCGGTCTCGTAACTCCAACATTCTGCACGACCGGCGTGCGATTATAACCGCGGGCTTTGGGAACTTGAGTGCAGATTCTATGATCTTGATCGAATTTGTGATATTATATGGATCTACAACTTCTATGAACTCGACACCGCACGCTTTTACGATCTCCTCGATCTGGACGCATTTCGTGGTCTCGCCGCAGGCCTGAACACCGGTCCCCGGATGTGGTTGGTATCCTGTCATGGCGGTGGTGCGGTTATCCAGGATCATTATTGTAATGTTCGATGTATTGAACACTGCATTGATCAACGGCGGTATCCCCGCATGGAAAAATGTCGAGTCACCGATGGTGCAAATGATAGGGTCCGGGATCGCATGTGCAAACCCGTTGGAGACGCCGATGCTGGCGCCCATGCACAGATGTGTGTCCACGGCATGCAGTGGCGGCTGGTAACCCAGAGTGTAACAACCGATATCGGAGGGCATCACGATCTGGTGGAGCTTTTTCTTTTGATCCTTATCTTTTATTAACTTTTTCTCCACCTTTTTCATGGCATAGAATATTCCACGGTGCATGCAGCCCGGGCATAGTATGGGCAGTCGCGGTGGAACCAGTGCTTGCACCTGGGCCGTAACATTTTCAATCCTTTTCCTGTCTACAGGATCCTTCGATCCCAAAAACTTGGCCAGGCCGGCAAGCATAATGTCAATTGAATATTCGCCATCTCTAGGTAAATATTTTTTTCCGTGTATAGGTAAGGTGAACCCACGTTGTTGTGCAAAGCTGGTCACGAACCGCTCCACGATCGGTTCAACCTCTTCAACAACCAGTACGCGCTCACAATCGGTCAATAACTCTTCAATTAATTTATATGGCAAAGGGTATGATAAACCCAGTTTGAGAATGCGCACCGAATCTTTCAGGTCTAGTATCTCCAAAGCTTCTTTCGTATAACCATACGTTATCCCGGTGGTAATGACCCCCTCCAATGCATCCGGATCGCCCTCGAGCCAGTTGAACTCCAGGTCATCCATTTCTTTTGTGACCTTGTCCATACGCGTTATCATATTTTTGCGCATCTTTCGTGCATTCATGGGCAGGTTTACCCACCGGGAAGGGTCACGCTGGAAGTCGCCCAGGTTTTTGCGAGTTTTGGAGATCTTACCAAGCGAGATGTTCGCACTTGTGTGGCCGAGTCGTGTGGAGCTGCGCAGCATCACAGGTCTGCACCACGTTTCCGAAAGATCGAAGATCTGCCTGGCCATGGCATGCCCTTCCTGCGCATCGTAAGGCTCCAGAACTGGCATATACATTTGCAGTGCATAGTATCTATTATCCTGTTCTGTGTGTGATGAGTGCAAGCCCGGATCGTCTGCGGTAACAAGAGCGATTCCACCGCGAAGATCCATATATGTGAACGCCTGGAACGGTTCGGAGGCCACATTGACACCTACACCTTTCATGGTGCAAACGGTCCGCAGCCCCGCCATGGACCCGGCAATACTAACCTCGGCCGCCACTTTCTCGTTCACAGACCATTCGGTGTAGAATTTGTACCTCTGCCCCAAATGGATAAGACTCTCCATGATCTCGGTTGACGGTGTGCCCGGATATGCTGCCGCAAGCTGTAAGCCGCCCTCCACAAAGCCGCGGGCGAGCGCCTCGTTGCCCAGCAGGATAACTTTTTTGCCAGGGGCGTCAAGCTCAAGATCGGGAACAGACATTCGAGTACACCTACAAGTTTTTGACCGTTAAGATTTCCGGTCGGGGGGAAAAATCGCTTTAGTGATAAATACTTTTTCGCCGGGAAATTTAACGGATCGTCATGAAAATACGAAAATAATGGGGTTAGGGATCACAACTCAGGGGTAAGGAATAACTGTTTAAAAATAGAGGACTTCATCGGTTGTTGAATTTAGCGCGATCTTCCAGTTTACTATACAGTTCGACCTTTTTGGTGGCGAGTGCTGAGGCGGGCAGGTCCAACAATTGATAGATGATATTGAATGATAATGTATGGAACGAATTTTCCACACCATCTCCAGTCTTTGCACTGGTTAAAAAATAATCCATATTATAACTTTCAGCTATGCGTTGAGCTTCAGCGGCATCAAAATTCTTCATATATACCAGGTCGGATTTATTGACCAGTATTACAAATGGTGCATTGTCCGTGAGCTTTCCAAATTGGTATATCCAATCCGGCAAATTAGTTAGAGTTTCCTTTCGTGTGATGTCACAGACTATCAAACCACCCTCTACACCGTTGTAGTAAGATGCATGAATATCACTAATATTCTTCTGACCAGCTATATCCCAAATAAGAAGCTTGATACTGGTAGAATCGCCAGTCTCGGGAAAATATAGATTTACCAGTTTCGAGACCACATTGGTGCCGATGGTGGAGACATAATCTTCATCGAAAGTATCTTTAACAAATCTCCGGATCAAACTGCTCTTGCCAACGGCAGGGTCGCCCAACAAGCATATCTTCTTTTGGAATTGAAAGTTTTCAGACATTATGAACCCAGTATAAATCTACTAATGTTATAGTATTATAAAGATTATCTATTATTATATTTATGGTTCTTCTCTAAATTTTAGAAGAAAGAAAAAAATCATGTTGAAGAATTATCACTGAATTTGGACAGAGGGATGAGTAAAAAGGAAAGAGGGTCATGTCACTATGGCTCATTGTAAATTGAAAAATAGTAAGTGGAAAATAGAATTTGAACATAAATTCATCTCACTTTTAACTTTTAGAATTTGCCTTATCAATTTGCTTTAGCAAATTTTTACAATGGTATAAATTCTGAATATAATTACATAATTAAAAAAAGAATTTATAGCTCGAGATAATTTATTTTAGTAAATTATCGAAGCTTTGGAAAAGTCGAAGAGTTTTCCAATGTAGAATAATTTTTCTCTGGAAAATTGTTCCAATTCCATAAACATCTTTTCAGCTGAGTTGTCCTCTTCCCTCTTTGAATTTATCCCATTTTCTGAATATTTTTGAATGTATTATTCGCATTTTTCCTAAATTCGTTTGCCAAATCCTGTTTATTAAGATTAGAAAATATTGAGGATAATTCAAGATATACTTCTCCCAGATAAAATGTGAAATCCAGGTCGTTAAGCGACTCAACCGCGCTCAAGAAGTAATCCTTGGCCTTTCCCCACTCTTGCTGAAATGAATGAATTAGACCGATATTGATCTTCGAGTAAATCATTCCATGATTATCTTCGATCCTCGTTAAAATATCCTGGGCGTTCTCGAACGTCTTTTTTGCATCCAATAACTTGTTCTGTCGTAAATAGCATTCTCCAAGGTGCAATAACGTATAACCCTTGCCTCGAATATAATAAATTTCTTCCGAGAGTTTTATGCCTTTATTGAAAAAGTTTATTGCTTTATCCAGTTCGTTGGTTTCCAAGTATACGCAACCAATGTTATTGTACAGTCGAGCAACCTTATAATGGTTTTTCATCTCTTTGAAAATATTGATGCTTTCCGAGAACTTTTCGAGAGCGATCTTCCATTCTTGCTGCTCCCAGTATATGTTTCCAAGGTTGATCAATATATTCGCCCTTTTCTCCAATACATCAACAGGCAGACTCTTTAATTCAGCCAAACTCCGATTGTAATAGTTTATGGCGTTCTTATAATCACCTTTTAGCCATGACACCCACCCTAAACTACAGTGGATCTCATTAATTCCAACCTTATCGTTCACATCCTCAACTACCTTTAAACTGCTTTTCAAATTTGTCAGTGCAGTTTCCACTTCGTGCGGGGTCCAACTGATATATCCAACAGTATAGTGTAATCGTTTTCTGTCTATTTCAAAGTCAACAACATTATTAAGATAATTATTCAAATTCAAACATTGGTAGTAATATTCGAAAGTATTATCCCATTCACCCCAGAGGTCTAGGATCTGACCTTTAATTTTATTGAGCTTGGAGATATATTCTGTTTTTACATCATGCCCGAAACCCATCAATACATTCATGATCTCCTCGTGAAAGCCCTTGTCTACCATGGTGGATGCATGTTTTATGACTAGCTTGGCGGCTCCATCCTGGTCATTGCTCTGGATCAGGTGATATGCAGCTTCAACGAATGCGAGCTCATCATTCTGTTCATTGTAATATTGTGCCGCTTGAGTATGATAATCAATGCGCTTTTTAGGTGTAAGACGCGAGTAAAAGAACTCGCGAATGATGTCGTGTAGCTCATAAATTCTTGGCTCAACTTCGTTCACCAATGCCTTTTCTATTAATTTGTCCAAGGTATCATAATCTAAAGAATCTTCAATAAATATACAATCGGAATTCACCGGTCTGCGATAAACGGAGATAGCTTTCAACAGATCTTTCTCATCCTGCTCCAACCTGGAAAAGATCTCTTCATGGACGAATTTCATGATATCTTTAGTTGGGTAACTCAGGTCTTCGGAAGTTTCGATCAGCTCAAGAGCGAGTGGATGACCCTCGGTCAGCTCATAAATTTTGTTAAATCCGAGTTTATCGATTATTTTTGGTTTTATCAACTCCCTGCTGCCCTCACGGTCCAAGCCAGTTAAATGCATCTCCTTGATCATCTTTTTTACCGAAACCTCGCGGCGGTCATAGAATCTGATCAGGCTTCTGGAAAGAAGTAGAATAAATATATTATCAATTTTCTCCAGGTGTTCTGTTAACGACGAAAAGAACTGAATGATCCTTTTGTTAACACGGTGGAAATCGTCAAACACGATAATTGAATTTGACATATGCAGGTCCCCATGTAAAATGTTGATGACCTCGAAGAAATCTATGGTTTGAACAGATTCGATATAAGTTTTCAATTTTTTCCTGTTCATCTCCGCTAAAAACTCGGCCATAGGCATCAAAATGTTTCGTATGGTATCCCACTCTTGAAACCTGTACCACAATATATTGTTCGATTTTGAATATTGTTCGATAAATTTCGCCGCCAGACTAGATTTTCCTATGCCGGCCATACCATGGACAACGATAATTTTTGAGGTTTTTAGGTTTTTGTTCAGAAATGTCATCTCTTTTTGTCTATCGAAGAATTGCCTCAGCTTGGGCATTTGGCCCAGATGCTTCACCGTGTAACCCTCATCGAGTCTGGGTTTGGTTTTTTCCACCAATTGTTTGGCAAATAGCACCTCATCATAATAGCCATATTTCGATATATGATTGATAATATCGATCATGCTCGCCTTTTTCCCCACCTTTTTGATCACATGTGATACCGAGCCGAAGGTAACTTTACCATCTGCAGTTTTTAACTTTATCTCTTCGGTCGTAAGTTTATTTTGCAGCTCCAGGATAAATTTCTCACCCTTAAGTGTTAAGAAATATGCCGACATGCGTCGTTTTTTACCATGTACATGGTACAGCTTTTCTATGATAGAACCATTATCGATCAATTTTTTTAATGCGCGTGACACGCTGCCTAATGGTGTATTGATCGACTCGGCAATGCCACTTTGTGTTAGGGTAACGGGTATCTCTTCTGATTCATCAAAATGGCCCAAAGCAAAGATGTGGAATAAAATCTTGTTATCAATAGTGATCGAGATCTTTTTGGAGGACGTCATTGCATCAACTATGTGTATAAATATAACCTATATTACATAAATTTAGTGGTATTTGTGGTATTTGTGTTTGATCAAAATTATAAATGTAATTATACATTCGAATTTGTAATTGTACCAAAGAGTTTTAAATATACCTAAATGAATATTAAATTACACTATTAAATTGAACCGATCAAAAGGGGGAGGCAATAAAAATCTTCCTTGGGATTGAAATTGGATCTCTGTTGTTTTATCAAACCAACACAGGGGGGTCTTCAATATAATCTTATCTAAGGTCCTTTTCAATCCCTTTGGATCTTTTAATAATGATAAACTTTTAAATGTTGTTGTATTATCCCTACTGAATTTCAAATTGAATACGCTGGAGTTCAAGGGTTTTTATGGCGTCAGATAAAAAGATATTGCTTACCACTGCATATATCAAACACAAAAACGATTATTATGACTGGGTAGGCTCAAATATACCATCAAAGATACGATTATCGAGGCCGCGAAAGATATCGTACGCACTGCGGTTCATAAAACAGAATTTACCCGAGGTTGAGATATTGGAGTATCCCACCTGGGATGAATATGAACACGCACTTGCCCATAGTTGGGATGTGGTGGGTTTCTCGTTCTACATCAATGATATCTATAAGATCAAAGAAATGATAAAATTTGCAAGAGATAATAGTGTTCCCGAGCTGTGGGGAGGTAATTACGGTGTGCTGACCAAAGGCATGGAAAAGTTACTGGACAGGGGCTTCATCGGGTACTCTGAACCTGAGATCGCAAAATATCTGAAAAAAAAGCTCACACCGATCATACACCCGCCGATCATCAATGATCTCGAGTTTGGTCCGTTCAACGTGACTAGGTTCGGTGTGCTGTTCACAACACGAGGGTGCACGCACTCATGTAAATTCTGCCAGACGCCTGTGTTCCAGCCGAACTCCGAGGTAGTGCCCCTCGAATCTTTGGAGAAGGTGGTGAAGTATTACAAGGATGTGGGTATTAATTTTATCGGGATATTTGACGAGAACTTCGGGTTACACCGTAAACATGCAGGAGAAGTGGTCAAGATCTTGAACAAGTACAATATGTACTGGGCCTGCATGGCGCGGGCGGAATATGTGGCCAAGCAGGTACGTACCTGGACTGCGAACGGCGGTAAATTCGTTGGCGCCGGCGTGGGTATCGAGAGTTTCAATGCAGAGGCATTACAGGACATGAACAAGAAGTTCGACCCGAAAAAGATCATTGCAGACCTGTTGACCATAAAAGAAAATAACATAGGCATTCTGGGCTATTACATAATCGGTTTCGAGAACGAGACCGAGAGATCCATCAAGAGAAATCTAATAAAGCTCAAAGATCTCAAGATCGATCTCAACCAGATCACAATTGTAACGCCACTGCCAAAAACACAGTTGTGGAATGACATTGAATCGAAATACGGCATATTCGAGGACGACTACACGAAGTATGACACCAAACACCTGGTCTGGCATCACCCGAACCTGTCCAAGGAGCGGCTGGAAGGGTTGATGCACTGGGGATTGAGCATGACAAATCCGCGAAAAAGTATCATGCGTATGGTGTTCCGGTTCCACAGGCTGCTGCATATCAACGAGGGCTTCCGCGGGTTCGGCATGCTGCCCAGAAGTCTATACTACGCAAAAAAGTTCGATACGGGTGGTTATAAGATCTTCTTTGACACCGAGAACGGCGGGCTTCTGAGATACAAATTCGATCTTGATCATCCGGTGTGATGTGTGCAGATGCAGACATACGGGTCATCATGGCGGCTTGTGCGGTGACGATCGGGATAAGTATTGCGGTGATAGTGGGGAATATTAATTCCTTTCAAACTGTGATTGAAAAAGCCTTTTTAGATTTTGAAAATGATCCTGAAAATAGTGAATATCAAAATACCGCAGGTCAATCACTTTTTGGACCTGGTTCTGCGGGTGTTATGTGGACTGCAATAGGAACTTTGATAATCGCAATTGGTATTTTATTTTTATGTTTAAAAACATACTATTCAATAGGTAGTTGGGTTGAAAAGGGTTCAGGAGAATTCGGCTGGCGTGGAAAACATGTTTCAGTTAAGGTCTTGGACCGAGAATATTTAAAAGATTAAAATAATGGTTTTTATTGTACATAAAATTAATAAAGAAATAACACCATGATTTGCGTTGGTGTATATAATGGAATATGCTCAACTTCAAAAAGAATATGGCGGGGAGTTCATAGCGATTTTAAAGAACAAAATAATAGCTCATGGTAAAACCTTTAAAGAAATCTTTGAAAAAGTTAAAGATCAAGATCAACTGCAAGATGAAGAATTATCCTTTAGGTTTATTCAACCAAAGGAGGGGATTTGTGTCTATTATTTGTGAATCCTATGGCATTAAAAACCTTAGTGTTTTTCCAACAAACCTGGTAGTCCCGGAATTAGCCATTTTTGTAAAAACTAAATTTGGTTATAGAAGAGAATGGTTTTTAGTTGATTCTGGTGCAGATATCACGATGTTGCCCTATTTTGCCAGTAATTTATTGGAATGCAAATTAGAAAAAAGTCATACTAAAATGTTTGGAATTGACGGTTTTGGTGTATGCATTTACAAATCAAAAATTAAAGTAAGATTTTTTGATGAAGAAGTAACAATTAGGTGTGTATTTTCTGAGCGAGATGATATACCATTCATACTTGGAAGATTGGATGTTCTTGATAAATATAATATGCTTTTCTATAAAAATGAAGTCTGTTTAGAAAAACAATAACTTATATTATTGGATTATTAAGATCAATGATTTTTAAGGGCGAATTTTAAAAACCAGTGCAAAATTTATGACTTCCAAATGAGTTTTTCTTCATCCCCCCAGCAAGTGTTTCCCCCAGCGCCGTCGACCGAAGCGCAGGAGAATTCGACTGGATGAAGAGATTTGAAACAGATTTAGGTTGAGGGTGTGGCCTGCGGTTGTGGGCATTTCTGCAATGAACAATAAATCACCTAGTGAATGTTAGGGAAGTCGAAAACAACGCTGGGGTATGATTTGTTATGATTGTGATCAAAAAATAAATGGAATAAAAACCTTTATCTTATCGTTTGCAGTTCGTTTGGGTAGCAAACGGTTGATAATGGTTTTTGGTTCGGGATTTTTTAAGCCAATTAAACATTTGAAATGATTTTATCGATAAAATATTTATATAGCAATTAACCATTGATATAAATCCAATGGTGAAGAAATTAATGTTTTATCTATTTCTGAAATGGAGGTGGGGGAGATTGCCAGAGCTTCCGGTAGTTAGCGGAAAAAAACTTATTAAAATTAAATGATATTTTATTAAAAGTAAGTTTATGGAATTCTATTCCAAGAGATAAGTTGATTAAATTATTAAAGTAATAATAGAAATGATCTAGATATTCAGGTTCACTTTTTTCGTAGCAATTACATTTGCATTTGTTTTTCCAATAGACGTTATAAAAAAAAGCGCCCCGGATGGAATTTGAATCCATGTCCTCGGCTATCTGTAACCTTATCTATTAACGCTTTTTGCCATCAGGCAAAAAGTCCGAACCCTTCAGGGAAGGGTGAGGTAATGTTGAAATGCGCAGCATTTCGAGTGCCATTCATGGCACCTAGTTTTTCCGTTAACGCTTTTTGCCATCAGGCAAAAAGGGTTACGACAGGCCGAGATGATAGGCCGCTACACTACCGGGGCAATGATTTTATGTTATTTACTCCAGTTAATAGGTTTTGATTATAAAAGGTTAATCATTAAACCCAGGTGGAGTAAAAACTCGGATATGATTTTTTGTATAAATAGCTTTTTATTAAACCAAACTTTTATCTTACATTAAGCATTTTAACAATAAACTAAAATAATTAGATTTCATACATAACCCATCAAGGATTGGTTAAGTGATCACCCAACAGGATTGATACACATGAAACTACTGTTAATTCATTCGGATTATATCGAGTATGAGTGCACCAAAGAAGCGTTGAAAGATGGTTTTGAAGAGATCGACGATGACCGTAAAACCGGACGAATGGAAGAAGCTCTAACTGTATTCACCTCGGTGGAGAAATGCGATGAAAAGGTTCAAGCTGAAGTGATCGCCGAAGCCGTAAAACAGATCCAAGAAGTTGCAGGCCAGGTGAACACAGACCGAGTTATGCTGTACCCATATGCGCATTTAAGCTCAGAACTCGCAGCACCAAAACAGGCCCGGGAAATATCAATTGCACTTGGCGAAGCTTTGGTAAAGAGTGGTCTTGACGTCAAACGCTCACCATTTGGCTGGTACAAGGCATTCAAACTATCATGTAAGGGGCACCCATTATCAGAGCTCGCACGTGAGATCAGGTTTGAGCCCGGAGCCGAGAAGAAGGATGAAGAAGCGATCACACGTGAAGATGTGGTGAAAGATATCGATAGTGAATATATTGTCCTGACACCGGAAGGCGGGGAGCTCAGGCTTGACCTGGAATATCTTGACGATTATAATGAATTGAACAAATATCCATCACTGAAAAGTTTCATCGAAGTTGAGGAATTGCACAGACAAACCTCCGGGGCGCCACCCAGTATCAAAGCAATGCAGCGTTTGGAGCTGGTTGACTATGAAGAAGTGAGCGATGCCGGGCATTTCAAGTTATATCCAAAGGGCAAATTAATGTTCAAATTATTAGAAGAATGGTCTGGTATGATCGCTCAACAATTGAATGCGATCGAGATCGATACGCCTATCATGTATGACTGGTCATCCCCGGATATCCGTGAACAGGGAATTTCATTCCATTCACGGCATTATACCATACAACTCCCTGATGAGAAACGCGAGTTCGTGCTCAGATTCGCCGGTGATTTCGGTTTGTTCAGGATGATGAAGAATGCTATCTTGAGCTACAAACAACTACCAGTAAAGATCTACGAATTTTCCAAGTCGTTCAGGTTGGAACAACGCGGTGAGCTGTCCGGGCTACGAAGGCTGCGGGCGTTCCATATGCCAGATATTCATGCTTTTGCCAAAGACATGGCCGATGGTTGGGGCGAGTTTGCGGAGATCTATAAAAAATATATTGATTTCAATCACGGTACCAATGTGGAAAATGTACTGGCATTTCGTATAGTTAAAGATTTTTATGATGATTCAAAGGAGAAGATCATTGAATTATTAAAGTATGCTGGTCAGCCAGCATTTATTGAATTATTATCCGAAAAAAAGCATTACTGGGTTGTAAAATACGAGTCGCACGCACTGGATTCTGTTGGTGGTAACTGCCAGTTAAACACGGTCCAGTTGGATGTTGAGGACGCTGAGCGGTATGGTATCGTATATACAGATAGCGACGGTTCGCAAAAGGGTTGTATTATTTGCCATTGTTCGATCGGCTCTATCGAACGATGGATATATTCTTTACTGGAGAATGCATTGAAAAGTGAAAAACCCGAGCTGCCGTTCTGGTTGGCGCCGACTCAAGTGCGATTAATACCAGTGCGTGAGGAATTTATCGATGATTGTTCCGTGATTGCTGATGCATTACCTGGAAGAGTCGATATCGATGATCGTGATGAGAAAGTTGGTCGGAAGATCCGCGATGCCGAGCGTGAATGGATCAGTATGATCATTGTATTTGGCGGCAAGGAAAAAGAGAGTGGAAAATTGCCAGTCAGGACTCGAACCGGTGATATCAAAGAGATGGAGCTTGATTCTCTGAAACATGATATCATTGAACGGTTGAAAGACTTTCCGTTTTTGACCTTGTCTTTACCTAGACTATTAAGTAAAAGAATAATTTTCAGAGGATAATTAGGTTTAAATAAGGGAAAACGAGTTACGCTTCTTAGTAAGTATATATTGGTTATTATGTAGTAATTGTAGAAATATATAAATAATATCAAATTGATAGTTAATAAACTTTAATAAACTATTTTCTACTTGAAATGAAAAATATGATTATAGATGTTATTTTTTGAAAATATCAGATGTAGATAATTGAAAAAAAAGAGAAATATTTTTTAACCTGAGGGGTTAAGTAATGGAAGACAGTGCGGCAAATATCTCTGATGAGAACGAAAAAGCCATGCAGATCGATATGTACACAAGTGAAATGGAAGAGATAGCCGACATGCTCGATGCATTAAAAGATGAATTGGAACGTAAAGAACAGCTGCTGATCAAGGTAGAGGAGACCTTGGAAGATACCGAGGTTGTGCTTGAGAAAAAGATCCAGAACATTGTCGAGAAAGATGATGAGCTGAGAAAGATCGAAGATATCTTAAAGCGTAAAGAAGAAGACATAAATATCACTGAAGAAGAATTACAGACAAATGCCGCATTAGAATACCTGTCATTTCGCGCTAGAGAAGAAGATATCTCTGAAAAAATGGACATTTTGACCGAAAAAGAAACGGTTATTAAATCACATCTTTCACTTGAGGAACTGGATGCCAATGTTGAACAGCGTGAAGAGTTTTTAAAGGAGTTGGAATCACGGATCAAAGATGGTGAAGGCATACAAAAACAAAAAGCCACTCAAGTAGACGATAAATTATTGGCAGACATGGAGCGCGTAGAGCTAGAGCTGCAATCCAAAGCAGAAGAAATTAAAGAAATGGAACAGCATTTGATGCAAATGGAAACAGGCCTGCGTGACCGCGAAGAGGATTTGTTGGATCGAACCCATCGACTTCAGGAGCGTGAGCGTGATATGGTATCAGGCATGAGTGCTGAAACCAGCCCGGAACTGGCCAAAGAACTTGAGCGAAAAGAGGCGGAGATAACTAAGATCAAGGAGCATTTCGCCACCAAAGAAAAGGAGATTGGCGGTTTTAAGAAACAATTGGAAGAAATGGATATACATTTAAAAGAGCGCGAGGAAGAGATCAAATACCGTGAGAACGAACTTGAAAAGGAACACGAAAAAGTTATGGGCCAGATAGGTATGGATAAAACTGAACTTACAAGGCTGATGGCAAATGAGCAGGAAATGAAATATCAGATCGAGCTTGAGGTCAAGCGCAAAGAGAAAGAGATCTCAGATAAGATCAATCGAAAAACCGAACTTCGTATTCAACCACTTTTAAAGAAGATCGAATTGCTCGCAAAACGCAATGAAGACCTGGAAGGCTTAGAAGATAATCTGGAGGGTAAGCGAGCAGATTTAGAGATGCGTGAGTTACAGTTTCGTGAACGCTTTGAAGAACTATCTTACAGCGAGGAGAAAATGAGCAAGCGTGAAGAGCGGATTTTGCACGATCGTATGTCGTTGGAACAGGAGCGTAAGAAACTTAAGGCCAGTGGGAAGGGTGGCGATGCAGAGTTTATGGAGGAGGAGATCAGGTTAAAGAACGAAGAACTGCGTCAATTGGAAGAGCGGTTAGAGGAGAGAGAAAATTTCCTGCGTGAAAAGGAACTGGAAATGAAACGTATGGAATCTAAGATTATCGATGCTGACCTTGAAATGGAATTGGCGGTAGAAAAAGAGAAGGATGTTACTAAGATCAAAACAGGTGTGCGAAGGTTAGATGACCTTTTATATGGCGGCCTGCCGTTGAATTCAAATATATTTGTTTACGGTCCACCATTTACCGGCAAATCAGTTTTACTCAACCTATTCATTGCCGAGGGATTACGAAAGGGGATACCGGCAATCTTCGTTCTTACCGATAAGGCTCCCTCGGAGATACGTGAAGGGTTGTCTCAGATATTACCAAAAGTTGATATTTACGAGAAAAAGGGATTATTACGGTATGTTGATGCATACTCCAGAAGTATGGGAATTGAGACAGAAGAACCGAATACCACATATGTTGAAAAGGCCACAGATCTAGACGAGTTGGGCATGGCGGTGACCAATGTTCAAAAGATCATTCAGAAAGACCATAAATATCATAAGATCGTCCTCCATTCTGTTTCTACTATCATGGCATATACCGATGCAATGGTAACATTCAGATTTTTACAAACCCTAACCAGCCGGAATAAGCGTGCCGGAGCAGTTTCACTTTATTGTATGGATTACGGAATGTTTAGCGACTCGGAAGTTCAAACCTTAAAACATTTAATGAATGGTATAATTGAATTCAAAGTTGATGACCTCAAAGCATACATGCGTGTGGAAGGTGTAACCGATGTAAGGACCCGAGGTTGGATCGAATATTCTCATAGCACCAAGAATCTATCATTAAAGGGTTCATTTGCGGTTGACCATATAAGATAATTCGAATTATTCCAAGATAGTTACTTTTAAATATTTGGAAAGGTTTAGGAGTATATGGTATGGAATTCTTAATTAAGAATTCGATCTATATTGAAAAGAATTGATCTCCTGGACATTTGGAATTGGTTATATTAGTGTTGGAAATATTATATGAAAATGACCTGTCATTTTCATATCATGAGAAACATTCTATAAGCATTGCTTGAAGAGAGGTGACTATATGATATCACCACGTAAAGGATTAAAGAAAATAATTTTTATATGCATAATAATTGTTAGTTTGATTTTAACAAACGTTATTGTATCATTCAATAACGAGGTAAAAGCACCAACCCCGCCAAAGTATGACAAGTTTGGAAATATGATCATAACAAATGGTTCTACCGTGGTAATAGAGAACTACCCCTCAAAATTGCCATTCAAACAAAATGGCCACATATTTGTGAACGACTCCAGTACACTTATCATCCGGAAATCCACATTTTTAATGAGCCCGCATAATGATATTGTTTATAATGTTACCGTCGATGAGTCAAGTACCTTGCGTATTGAAAATTCGGATTTCACTATCGATACAGAAATAATCGGGGCTTCATACGAGCTATCTTTTCAAATTAAAAACTCTACATTGGAGATAATTGATTCATCAATAATGTTCCCTGGGGAAATTAATCTTCTTAATTCTACACTAAGGGCAATTAATTCTAAATTTATTGCACCGAAAGACGGTGCTGATTGTCCACCGCTCTGGATAATTAATTCCAGTTATGTGTATTATGAAGATTGTATACTTGATGATTTCCCAGGTGATTGTGATGGTGTTCCGTGGCCTATGAAATTGTTCGGGAACACTACATTAATCGGTATCAATACATATATCTCGATTGGTTGGGATTTTAATCAAATGATGGTGGCTAATTCATCGCATGTTGAATTCTATGGTGTAAGCTTATTCAGTGGATCTTATAATTATAATCCACTCGTGGTGACACACGATCAAGGTTGGTTAAATATTTATCGCTGGCTAAAGGTAAATGTGACTGATAAAATAAACGTACCGTTGGCGGATGCTCGTGTGGATGCTAAAAATGTTACTGGTCAATATATCCCACCACCAAAATCATATGTTCTTGATTACCTAAATAAACAACAGTCCGATTACAATAAAACGAATTCATTAGGTGCGGCGACCCTACCGATATTCACTGATAACCTCACAAAAGATAGCATGCCAAACTCGAGATTTGTTGGGAATTATCAAATAACAGCTCATTTTGATCAACTCCAAAAATCGATGAATGTTGGTTTGCCATCATATCCTTCGTTAACTACTGCCTCGAATAATCCAATGGTGTCCATCATCTTTGATGATCTGATCATTTCGCCAAAGAACAATACATATTATCACAACTCATTTTCTGATATCATTATCAGTAGTGGTAAAGGAACGATTCGAAATTCAATTTTTCAAAATCCTTCAGGTGGAATTTCGGATATGAGTTTTGGCCAACAGGGAAACATAATCGTTAATGGTACTGGCAGCGGCGGGCAACTTGATCTGGTCTCGTCACGATTAGGAATGGAACAAAATGAAACAAATAAATACTTTATTTTAATAGAAGAGAACGGTTTGATGAACTTCTATAATGCCTCTGCTATCATGGATGGTATTGTCTCACCCGGTGAATATCCTATAAATGTTTATATGAGCCAATCGGCAAAAATGTCATTAGAAAAAGCCAGTAGTTTAGAAGACTTGGGACTTTTGGTCATGGAAGACAACTCGATGATCACTATTGATAACAGTTCGATAAGAGCTGAACAGTTTTATGCAGAAGGAACGAATCGAAATTTAATTATTAATGCTTTAAATAATTCAATGATCAACGTAACCACACTAACATTATTAAATGCGGATATTACATTAGAAAACACGGAAATATCCACTGCATCGGATATAATATTCAAAGATGTGCTCATGAATGGTTCTAACATTACATTCGATCATCCCATTAAATTCTCACAGAACTCCAAAGCAAACCTAATAAATATTACAAATCCCGGTTTCTTTAATATCACCACAGATGGAAATTCTCATGTGGATTTATCTTGGTGGTTGGAAATAACAGTCAAAGATTCCCAGGGAAATATGTTAGATGGTGCGGAGATCACGGTCTGGAACTATTCCAGTGTTAATAATAAACTCATTCATAATAAATATAAAACAGGTTATACCGATGGGAACGGCAAATTGACGTTGCCGTTGTTAGGCGGGATCGTTAATAGCTCTGGCCACATCTTTGGCGGAGTAATTGGCAATTATTACATAAATGCAACATATCACGGTTCCGAATCCGATTCCACACGTGCAACCAGTACCCGTAGCCGACAGACAGGCGGCGGTGGTGTGAACGTATTCGGCGGCAACCAGGAGCTCGAGATCATAATCCCTGGCACACCAGACCTCGTAATTGATACTGCAAATATTACATTTGATCAAACCCAAGGCGTGAAGAATGCGGATCTAAATATATATGCAAATATTACCAATAAGGGTAACTTCACCGCGTTTAATATTTATACAGAGATCTGGGATGATACGGACAACAAGCTATTATACGAGTATAAGATCGATATTTTGGAACCTGGAAAATCCTTTATGGTCAACACAACATACAAATTTACCTCTGAAGGCGAACATGATATCGAAGTCGCAGTTGACCCCGATCAACTTATTACAGAATTAAACGAGAATAACAATATGGCAAACAAGACCATATATATAGAAAATAAAGATAAACCCGACCTGATCATTGTTCAGAATTCAATATCCACTGACCAATCGACTCCAATTTCAAATAATTCGCCAGTGATTGTGGAAGCAAAGATACTAAATGTGGGCAGCCTTGATGCCTATAATTTTATGGTTGGATTCTATATTTATCCTCCCGGTGAAAGTAAGTTTATGCTAGGCGAGAAGACCATTGCAGCCCTGGGCATTGATGATGATGCTATTACCGTCAAACCAACTCAGATATGGCGAGTCAACAAAACTGGAGAATACAAGATCGAAGTAGTAGTCGATATATATTATAATATCCTCGAATTGAACGAAGATAACAATTCCTTGTTGAAAGACATCGATGTTGTGAAGGGTCCGGACCTGACCGTTGGCAGTATAGGTTTCAGTCAAACCCCACCAATTACACGCGAGAATGCGTTCTCGATCATTGCCAATGTAAGAAATGTTGGACCGTCAAAATCACCTGTGTTCAAAGTCAGGTTTTACAAGAACACACTGCGAGAAGAAGATAGTATCGGCGAAGTCACCTCAATGTCCGGATTGGACCCCGGTGAGGATTCTAATGTTAAATTACAGATCACAAAAGAATTGGCAATGAATATATTCGATGATCCCGGTACTTATCAGATCTTTATTAAAGTGGACCCGGATAATTTGATATCGGAAATAAATGAGGATAATAATACAAATTGGACCAATCTTGAGATAAAACAGAAAGCCGACCTATCAATTACTTCTGAAGAGATCCTTTTCAATGTTACACAAGCAGACAATGGTATCGATTTTACCATTACCGCGACAGTTCGTAACATCGGTGAAACAAACTCAAATGAGTTTATTGTTAGATTCTTCGATGGTGACCCTGCAGATGATGGCGGCCAGATCCCAGCCGATATTAATTATCAGGGTATTGAGGCTGGAAAACATAAAACATTCAAAATGGAATGGAACACTACGGAAGGCGGAATTCATGAGATCTATGTAGAAATTGCCACCGACCCCTTGATCTTTGAGGAAGAGATATATAAAAACAATAAGGCATTCACCGCGATCTACGTGAAAACCCTACCAGATCTCTATGTGACTGAAGATGATATTGTTAGTGATAAAGATAATGAAGAGATCCTACTTGGTTACCCCATTAAATTCTTCATTACAGTTCACAACGGCGGCGATACTACAGCGAGAAATTTTGGAATTGAACTTTGGGACGGCCCACCAAATTCTGACGAGAGCGAACAGATCGAATTCTCTGACACAGTTATAGAAACCCTGGAAGGTATATCTCATGTGGTAATCGGTAATATTACCCACTATTTCAAAACTACTGGCCTGCATCGTATTCATGTAGTTGTAGACCCGGAAAATGTGATTCGCGAATCTGATGAATTCAACAATACAGCTTACAAGACGTATTGGATAAATATCACGGCTATAGATCTAACTGTGTTTGATATGGATAAGAACAAAGTGCTTGATTTGAATGATATAACATTACAAGTGAAACCTAAGGCTAAGAACACCTTTGAAGACCAAACCGACAAAACTGCCGCCGATGGACAGGAAATACGATTTAAATTTAAAATAAAGAACGTGGGAAATATTATGTCAGAAAACACCACGGTTAAAGCATTTTTGATGATCGGTAATGCATCACAGGATTATGAACCACAGGATCTGGGTGAAATGGCAGTAGAAGCATTGAAAGATGGTAATGCTACAAATGATTTTATCACAACCAAATCCATTAAAGTTCAATATGACAGCAAGATCAAAGATTACGCACTTTGGATCATAATTGACCCTGATGATCTGATCAAAGAATCTGATAAGAAGAACAATAACATCACGATTAAAGGAGTTCTCACGATCATTGATGTCAATATGAAACTTGAGAGTTTTTTGATCGAGAATGAAATGGGAGATACAGTTTATTACTATGGAGGCGAGCCTAAACCGATCGATAAAGGTGATATACTTTCGATCAAGATATATATAAAAAATGAGGGTAATTCACCTGGTAATGCAAAGATCGAGCTAATTTTAAATGGTAACCCGTATTATACTTTAGATGCAAAGGATGTTATGGATCATACTATAAACACGACCCTATTCGAGTATACATTACCGGAGATGAACAATGTTGGTGTTTTCAATTTAAGGATCGAAGTGAACGGCACCCGTGATTTTGTTTATGATGACGATTGGGGTGAAGTCAGTTTACAGGTGATAAAACCTGACGGAGCTGGAGATGGTAAAGAAGCATTTATAGGGAGTATGTTGTTTTTCATTATCATCATAATCGTCATTGCTGTACTATGTGCCGTGGTCGGAGCACTATTTATGAAGAAAAAGAAACAAGAAAAGATGGCAGAATGCTCCGAATGCGGTGAGCTCATACCGATCGATGCCGATGTCTGTCCGAAATGTGGTGCGGAATTCAGTGATGAGATCGAATGCGGTGAGTGCGGTGAATTAATGAAAATAACCGACACTACTTGCCAGGCATGCGGTGCAGTATTCGCTAAAGATGCAGAGGCCAAGGGTGAAGATGAAGAAGAGAGTGAAAAAGAGATCGATGGTCCACAAGAAGGTGAACCGGGCGACCTTGGAGATGAAGAGGTTACAATGGAAGAGGAAGGTTCTGTCGAGGAAAACGTGACAGAAACCAAAGATCTGGGGAAACCAGCATTTGGTGTGGCCACACCCACACCACCGGCTCCAAAGCCTGGTAAACCAGCCGCACCTGCTGCACAATCAGTTGCACCACCCACTGTAGCTGCAGGACCGGGACCCAATGTGGCTGCTCCTGGTGAAATTGAAGATGCCGAAGAAGGAGAATTCCAAGAAAAAGCTGAGTGTTACCGCTGTGGCGCCATTGTTCCATTATCTGCATCTATGTGTCCAGAATGCGGTGCGGAATTCGAATAACGCAAAAGTGCAGTAAAGTAATTTAGTAGAATTCCGATGGATCCTACCGATCTTTTACTGAGTTGATGCAGGATCGTGGTCGAACTGACGAGATGTTCTATCTAATGCTGAGATGGCGGGATGTTGTATATGATATAGAGATTTCGGGATGCATCAATGAATTAACAATAATAAATCAAACATCCTGGAAATTAAGCGTAACGTTCAACATCCTAATAATAATTCGAAATATATAAATATCGCAACTATTGTTCACTAAATATTATAATTATTTTTATTATCTCTATAATTTTCAAGGTGGAGTAGTTGTCGATGCTTTACAATTTATTAATTATGGATGACCTGCCAATTGAGACTACGATGATCATTCTTGGTTTTTTCATTGTTTTAATTGTATTATTTATTCATCTAATTTTCAGATGGTATAACTTGTATTACAGGAAACGAGAATTGACCAGGCCAAAGGAACCAAAGATCACATTAAAAAAAATAGCTACACCAAAGTTCAAACTTATGCCTGGTAGTACATACATGCTCCTCGAACTAACTGATAAGAATATGGATCAGGGATTCAAGATCTTTAAAAACATGCTACAAGATGGCGCACCTGGTCTGTTAATTACTAGGACCTATCCCGCTAAAGTTAAAAAGAAATTTGCTCTTGGAAAGCTGCCAATAATCTGGTTAACCCGAACAAAAAGCAACAATAGCATTACACCAACAAACCTTGGCAATATAGTAGAGGAGATAAAAGAATTTACAAGCCAGCAAGATAACTCAGTTGTAATGTTTGATGGCCTGGAATATCTCACCGTGCATAATGAATTCCCCAGGGTTCTAAAATTCTTACATACTTTGAAAGATGAGATCGCACTCAATAATGCAAGATTGATGATCTCCTTGAACCCGAAGACATTGAGTAAAAAAAAGATCGCGTTGATGGGTAAGGAATTGAAAGTCCTAAATCCCAGCCAGGATAAGTAAACATTGAATAAATAAGCCTCATTTACGAATTTAGGAACGATCAGCTTGTACTAACTTATTTATTATCAAGGGATGTGGGACTTATTTATCGGCCATTTCGATGAATTAATAATGAAAACCACTTGTGGGAGGGTGACCACTGCAAGTAATGATTGCTTGTAATTGTTGGGAGACCACTTCAATGAATTGTCGTTTACAATCGTTTGGGGGGTAATGGGTGAAGTGCTAATGTTGAGGATACTACAACAATTTGTTAATACAAATTGTCTAGGGCTAATAATTCTTATAAAATAATTGTGCTATAGACAGAATTATTACCCTTGGAAATTGAAGATTGAAGATTGGAACAATTTTCCT
>JAEHCK010000034.1 GCA_020696345.1 Thermoplasmata archaeon
AGGCTCGGGGTTAATATCTACCGAGCCTAAACCATCGAAATATAAGCAGAGCCTGACAAGCGATACTTAAACAGAGCCTAACGCAGTGGAGCCCGAGCCCGATAATAATGGAGTGATATCTTAGATTTACATGAATTCTGCTCCTGAAAGCCGACTCCGAGGGACCTACCCTCATCTCCTGTGCCACATCGTGGCACAAAGACCCCCGGCCCCTGGTTGAATTGATATTATTTACCTTGGAAAGATATAGATATGGTATTATTTCATATTATGATTTTATAATAAATGCTATAAAACAATATAGTATTACCCAAATTCGGAGAAAAACCTTAAATTGAAATACGTTTTGATATTATGTCTGAAAACGATATTGTCCGGATCGACTTTGAAACCATGGAAAAGCTCATGACTGATGTTTTCAAAGGTTTGGGTGTACCTGATAATGATGCAAGGATCTGTACTGATGTATTGATCACCGCCGATAAGTGTGGTATAGACTCTCATGGGATAAATCGATTAAAACCGATATATTTTGACCGCATTCGGGCAGGCATACAGTTTCCGGCAGCTAATTTTGAAATAATCCGTGAAGGTCCAACCACGGCGGTGGTTGATGGTCATGACGGCATGGGTATGGTGATCTCGAACAGAGCCATGGAATTAGCTATTAGCAAAGCCAAAGAATTTGGCATGGGTATGGTGATCGTTAAGAATTCGACACATTATGGTATAGCAGGATATTATGCTTCATTGGCGATCAAGGCCGGTATGATCGGTATTACAGGTACCAATGCACGACCTTCGATTGCACCCACGTTTGGTATAGATAACATGCTCGGCACCAACCCATTGACCTTTGGCATGCCAACCGATGAAGAGTTCCCATTCTTGATCGATTGTGCGACCTCGGTGAGCCAACGCGGTAAGATCGAGGTGTTTGCCCGAGAAAATAAGGAAATTCCAAAAGGTTGGGTGATCGATAAGAACGGAAAAACAAAAACCGACCCCAAACAAATTCTTATTGATCTGGTTGAAGGTAAAGCGGCTTTAACCCCGCTGGGCGGTATAGGCGAGGATACCGGCGGGCATAAAGGTTATGGCTATGCCACGGTGGTTGAGATATTATCTGCCGCACTCCAGGGTGGAAGCTATATGCAAATGCTCAGCGGCATAAAAGACGGTCAAAGGACGCCATATCATCTTGGACATTTCTTTATCGCAATAGATGTTTCGGCATTTACCGAGTTGGATGAATTTAAAAAGACCACAGGAGAGATCTTACGAAAGTTGCGTTCATCGAAAAAGATCCCAGGCCAGGATAGGATCTACACTGCCGGTGAGAAGGAATATTTAACATGGCTTGATAGAAAAGATAAGGGCGTGCCAATAAATCGCGAGTTGCAAAAAGAGATCAAAGAAATGATAAAAGAATTGGATCTGAAGGGGTATGATCGTTTATTTCGTTAAACGGTTTCGTTTGCGAAGCTCGTATCGTAATACGTCTAACGTTAAATGGTAAAAAGCCGGTAGCCGAAAAACGAAGGCCGATACGCGCCTCGATACCGTTTAACGAAACCCATAACCATTTGGTTTAATTTTATTAATGCAGCAAAGCGGCTTAAATTCTTGAGAGGAGCCAGTTTAAATAGTGTTGCTTAACTTATTGTCCACTAATAGGGGTGCACTCCACATTTATGCATCCTGAAACCTCAGTAACATTTAGAACATCTGGCCAACTCAGTGCTAAATAGAACATCCTGCCATCCCAGCGATATATAGAACATCCTGTCATCCAAACGATATATAGAACATCCTGCCATCTCAACGATAGATACAACATCCTGCTATCCCCGCGACATATCCAACATTTAATTATTAAGCTACCATGTCATTATTTAGCCATTGTTGCTCTAATTCTATCTGCGGCATTCTCTGCATGATCGGCAATACAACCCATCCTGTCCACGATCTTGAGCATGTGCATAACTGTGATCGGGTCTGTTGCTTCAAGATTGAACAATTGCTTCGAGATCTTTTTTTCTATGACATCACTTTCATGTTCTAATTTATGTACCTTATAGATTACACCTTTGATATCTTCACGTGTTTTTCCGCCAAACGAAGTCTCGAGCATTAATTTAAACATATCCATTGCTCGATCTAAAGTCTCCACAGTTTTGATCGCATTTTTCATCACCAACCGAAAGTTCTCTTTTGCATTCTCGGGAATTTTGGATCTTCGCATATCCATGAGTACCGCAATATCCTCGGCTGAATCCAGAATGCCATCGGATTCCTTAAGCAGTGCAAGAAAATCTCCTTTATCGATGGGAATAAATATGAACTTTGGTAAATGATTGCGAATGTTACCCTTTATCAAGTCAGCCTTGTGCTCATATTTATAGACCTTGTCAGAATACTTTTTAAAATTGATATAATCCTCTTCTAGGTAACATCTGATAGCTTTATCCAATGCAATAATTCCCATTCTAACTAATTTGAAATGTTGTTGTAATCCATCAAACGGCGATCTACGCAACGTCTGCAAAATTGGTGTTCTCATATGAATTTCTTCTTTTTTCATGGTTCTCACCTTTTTTTCAAGTCAATTTATTTTATATCGATTCAAAATATATGAACGAACATTAGAAATAACCCTGCTGCCGTTGCAGCTGAGATCGGGACCGTGACAACCCATGTGATTGTTATTTTCTTTATTATGCTTAAATCTATCGCCTCTAGCCCGCGAGCTAAACCCACACCAACTACTGCCCCGACCACGGCATGTGTGGTAGATACTGGCATGCCTAGCTTCGATGCTAATAATACACTTGTTGCAGCCCCAAATTCGATAGAAAACCCGCGTGAATTTGTTATATGAGTAATTTTCGTGCCAATCGTTCTTATAACCTTGTATCCCCAGGTGAACATTCCAATTACAATTCCGATTCCACCGATCAATAACAAATAAATTGGTATTGCAACTTCAGTGCCAACCGCACCAGTTTGATATACCGAGGCCGCTGCAGCAACTGGCCCTATTGCATTAGCAACATCATTTGCACCCAATGCGAATGCAACATAACATGCGGTCATAATTTGAAGCCTACTAAAAATAAGTTCAACCCTTATATATATCTCTTCTTCTGATAGCTTTTTTAAGAGTTTGGGTTTATCTAAAAAATGAACTAAGATCCAACGACCGAGTAATCCGGTTATTAACGCTACTAAAAGTACTAACCCCACCAATTCAACCATGCCATATCCAATTCTATTACTTAATGGACTTTTAAACAATATTGAAACCGAAATTATTACAAATGTGATCGAAATAAATACAGGACCGAGATTTTTCACCGCCTGAAGTGGGTCCTTATCGCGTAATATGAATTTTAAGACTATTTTGAACATCATATATGCTAAAACCCCACCTAGGATCGGAGAAATTATCCAACTTAGCGCTATACGGCCCATTATAGACCAATTTACTATTCCAAACCCACCTGCCGCGATACCGAACCCCATCATACCTCCGACAATTGAATGTGTCGTTGAGATCGGCAGCTCTTTCCATGTTGCCAAGGTAATCCAAAAACTCGCACCTAAAAGGGCAGCTATTGCACCATATAATATATATTTAGAATTATTAATTTGTTCGGGGTCAACAATACCAGATTTAATTGTTTCACTAACATTACTGCCCACGAACACTGCACCAACAAATGCTAAAATACCGCCTAAGATCACCGCTGTTCGTAAAGTAACGGCTTTTGCACCTACCGAGCTCGCCATGGAATTTGCCAGATCATTTGCCCCAATATTCCAGGCCATATAAAAGCCGATTATTAGTATGATTATCATTATTATTGAAACTTCAAAGATCATGTCTAGCCTCTATGTAGATCCCCTGCAAATTCCAGCTATGTCGCCTTAACCTCTCCAACTGCATCGATATATGCCAGTTATGTATATTTGTTATCAATTACAGGCAAATATGGGTATTTGAATAATGATATTTAACTTATTACCCGATCTTTAGAGTTTTGAATAAAATAAACTAAAATTCTGCAGATTACAAATCCAAAACTCAAAATTCAGGGTAGACTTGATAAGCTTCTCTAGAACTTTTGACTGGGTAAGAATTCTGAGTTATTTGTAATGCATTTTTTAAGAATTCTTAGTTACAGACAATTTTTTTATAAAAAATTGTTGTGGTTTAAGATTTAACTTTTTAAATTTGACTTTAAAAAAATGCGTCAATTATCATTCACTTTGCGAAGAAATTTTTTATTATATTTTTTTACAATAAGAAAAATACAAATAATAACTGCAATTCCTATGATCAGAAAATATATTGTATAATTGTCGAGTCTGAAGCCGCTTTCGGTTGATCTTTCCAATTTCATAGCCAGGTCCATATCCGAACTTACCACGACCATCTGGTACCCTTTTGCACCATCATGTTGTGCGGTGACATTGTATCTGCTCTGTGGTAGATATGGAAAATATGCAGTACCTGTTTTATCAGTAGTGGTCGAATATGTAGAGCCATCTAAACTCGAAGTAAATGTAACATTAGCCCCAGAAACCATTTTATCGCTTTTATCCATCACTTGCACACTCACTTTTGCAAAGGCGCTATATGTTGCCCACTTTTCAGGAATGATATCCACAAGGTCCGGGAATGCATATTCCGGATGTTTGTTTCGATGGTCATCTACCATAAATGGCTGACCACATGAATGCCCGAATCGAGCCCATGTCTCCATGCGCGTCACAAGTGTTTGATTTGTAACCTTTGCATCTATCGACCCGTGCGGGTACCCTGACGAATTCTCCACATGGCCGCATAATGTATATCTTGATGGGCTGACTTTTTTTTCTACGGTATCATAATGATCGCCGATGAACATCTTAGCATGTTCAAGTGTGATCTCGCCGTAATATTGGTCTTTAAGTTGATGCCAACGCACCCACCGCGGATAACAACCGTGGTCCCAGCCCTGTGTCTCTCCCATCTCCTCGGCAACTTCCGGGTCCCAAGGGTAGTTACATGATGCTAAGAAACCGTTATTGGTTCTTGCGATCGCCCATTTTTTACCGCCAAGCTCCAATACTGCAACTTCACCGGTTCTAGAATCACCAATTAAATAATCACCACAATATGCACCATTACTGTTTTCCAGCATAATATCTTTAAATTCGTCAATGCTATCTGCATATTGGACAGCTTTCCTAAGTCGAACGAATGAGGGCACTTTACCCCAGTTATATGGGCCTGAACCAAGTGTAGTTTCGGCAATTACCAAACCTGCACTGTTTAAATACCATTCGGTACCACTCCAGATCATGCCCGCATTAACCTCCATAAGGATCCGATTACTCCCAGTAGGATACCCCTCCTTTGGAACCAGGTCAAGAAATACTGCATGTGATGGAGATAAAAAATACGGCATCCATAGGTTCTGTGCTATGACAAAACCGCCGTCTTTGGTTGCATCCCCGGTTGCAATGAATGCCGAGCAATGATGCGGCATTTCGGGAGGCAAATATTTTTCAGCAGTTTGTTTATCATCGAGTGGTAGCCACCAGAACGGGTTGCCAGGTGGTGATGCGCGCCACCAGATATCCCACATTGCATTTAAGGTTAGAATATCCAGCCAATCCACAGCTTCTGAACTCTGTGGTCGTGTAACTCCATTCTCTGCCGCACCTTCGGCGATCGCTTCGATTTCAGCCTTTAAATAATCGGGAACATGAATCCAATATGGTGACGCTTGGCGTCTGCACTGATCCCAACTCAGACCATGCCAGCTCTCGGTCGCATGTGCGTAACCTTCCAATGAACGTTGGACATAATCCGACAATAATGAACCATGAAGGTAACCGATCTCCGATGGTGTTCCCTCAAGATGTATATATTTGAAACCATCTTTCATTGTTAAGAAATAATTTTCATCTGTTTCTTCTTCCTGGTCTGGTTCATAAGAATTCTTGATGACGAAGCATTGAATGCCTGCATTAACTGGGATCAGTAAAAAAAGTAATACAACTAATAAAAATACCAATAATATATTCACATATCTTTTATTGCCTGCCCTATGTGTCAACACCGACTTCACATCCTGAATAATAATGTTAATCAGTTGTTTTAAATTTTTCTATCACATTATCGTATTATTACCATTTCATTAAAAGCTAAACTTAACAACATCACGTTCGATCATGTCAATGATCTCTCTCATTCTATCTTTGAGCATTGGCTCTTTGGTTGCGTGTTTGACCTGCCGTGCCAGATCGATAGTATTTCTAAAGATGTGAATAATATCTCCTTCTTCTATGTTTGAAATCTCCAGAAGCTCTGAAAAAGTACATCCTTGACACCATAGTCTGACTATCAAACACATCCTTTTTAGGTTGATATAATTAATATCATTCGATACAACATGGTTTTTAACTATCACCGAACATATCTTTTCATAATAGTTCGACTCGCGATCGAACTTGAAATGATCTTTATGGCGCTCTTCATACATGATTGCAGTTAACAAGATCGCAATGGCAATATTATCTAATTCCTTGTAAATACCAGTTTCGAATATCTCAGTAATCATTAATTCATGTGTATAGATCATTGAAGCAAATTCACCTTTATTTGTTACATGCTCTCCGGAGATATAACCAAGCTTGGTCAATACGCCCAGGAATTGATTATACCTCCGCAAAACCCACATATGTTTTTTCTGTTTGCGCCTGATATAATAATCAAAAGATGATCTTAAGATCTGCTCGCACTCCATTGGTGAATGGTTTTTCACTAAATTTATCACAGTATTGTATGATAATGAGAATTGGCTGATTATCGGTTCGTGAGGACTTGATAGCATTATTTGAAATTCATTTAATAAACTGCCATCCCGCGGGATAAGTGAAACTACATAACCAATATCATCGATACCACGCCGACCAGCACGGCCAGCACATTGAGAGAACTCATTGCTATACAAAAAACGATTTCTAAATCCATCATATTTGCGTAATCCTAAAAAACCAACCGTGCGTGCTGGCATGTTCACGCCCAATGCAAATGTTTCGGTTGCATACAGAACCTTTAAATGACCTAGGCTAAACAATTTCTCGACGATTATTTTGAGAGCGGGTAATAATCCTGCATGATGTACACCTATACCATGGTTAGTTGCTGAGTATATTAATTTCACAGAATCCAATTCATGTAATTCTGGTTCTACATGTTCATTAAATAACTTTTTTACCATGGATCTGCTAGCATTTGTTGAAAAATCATATCTTCCGGTAAGTTCATTTGCCTTGTTCTGGCAGTCTTTGCGTGAGAATGAAAATATCAGTGCTGGTAACATATCCTTTTCTTTTAGCTTAGAAATAAGTTCAACATGGTTTGGTGGGGGTACTCTCCTTTGGTGTTGTTGTCTTTTTTCTAAAAGCATTCGCCATTTTTTTCTATTTCTCTTTTTCAATCTTCGCAGAATTTTTGGGTCGGTCTTTGCCAGCTCGGCCTTTAATTCTTTAGCCATTTTTTGTTTTAGCGCATGGTAATTGCATAGGCCCAATTCCTTGTCAAATAAATAATTCTTTAATGGCACGGCACGCTCATCCCAAGTTATCACAGTAACATTATGCCCTTTGATACTCCTGATCCAACCTGCCAGTTCGTCTGCGTTTGGAACAGTTGCACTTAAACATAAGAACTTGACATAATCCGGGCTAAAAATAATCGACTCTTCCCAGATCGTGCCACGCTCAATATCCGATAGATAATGGACTTCATCAAAAATGGTGTATTTCAATTTGTTTAAAATTTTATCCTTGCTTATTAACATATTCCGGTAGATCTCGGTGGTCATTATCAATAGCGGCGCCGTTGGATTGATCTGCACATCACCGGTAAGTATCCCTACTTTGTCAATACCATATTCCGATGAAAACTCACGAAACTTTTGATTGGACAGCGCCTTGATGGGTGCGGTATATACAATTAGAGGTTTACCATATTCAATGTGGTTTGTTCCAGTTAACTTATAATTTAGTTTAACATTCTCATTATGTTCATTATGTTCATTATGTTCATTATGTTCATTATCGCTTATCAACATATTAATAATAAAATCGGCGATCAATGTTTTTCCGGTCCCGGTAGCTGCAGACACGATCACCGAGTTATCTTGAAGTAACGCCTCGATGGCTTCCACCTGGAACTGGTCCAAAGTAAATGACTTGTATTTCATATCTTTCCAACAGGAACACTTAGATTCTAATGTTATAATTAATCTTTTGGGTTTAATGACTGCACTTTTTTATGCGAAACTTTAAATTAAATAATAGTATTACGAGGTGAAAATCTCAAGTTGGGTCATAAATGTTAGCAAAACCCGTTCAAACCATTATTTTTTATATCTGTAAATTCTATGGCTTAGAGAGTGGTGACTATGGCCGATCATAATAACAAATTCAAAGGTGTAGGATTAACCTATGATGATATCCTTTTAAAGGTACAATACTCGGATATAGATCCATCAAAAGTAAATGTCGAAACCCGGATCACCAAGAATATTCGGTTGAAAGTACCTATTCTAAGTGCAGCGATGGACACGGTTACCGAATCCAAAATGGCAATAGCCTTGGCCCTCGAAGGCGGACTCGGTGTGATCCATCGTAATATGTCCCCACAACAACAAGCCGCCGAGGTCAGGAATGTAAAACGATTTGAGAGCGGTTTTGTGGAGAACCCACTAACTCTTTCATTATCAAAAACACTTGCCGATGCGAGAGTGATCAACAAGAAATATAGTGGGATCCCCATTACTGATGATGGTAGCGCCAATGGTAAGTTAGTGGGATTATTAACTTCAAAAGATTACTATTTCGATGATCCTGATGAGCATCTGATCAAGGATTATATGACACCGTTCAAAGACCTGGTAATAGATTATGAAGGAATTACCTTAGATGATGCAAATAAGAGACTGAAAGAGAGTAAAAAAGGGATGGTACTGCTTATTAATAATGATACAGAACAGAGATTGATGAGTTTGGTATGTCGTAAGGACCTGGAAAAGAATTATCTTTACCCAAATGCTTGTAAGGACAAAAACAAACGGTTACGGGTAGCCGCCGCAGTTGGTCCGAGCGATCTGGAAGTACGCTCTGCATTGTTGATACAAGCAAAAGTGGATGCGTTAGTGATCGATACCGCCCATGGTTATACCAAAAATGTTTTGGATTGTATAAAACTCTTAAAAGACAATTATCCAGATACAGAAGTGATCGCGGGTAATGTGGCAACTCCTGAGGGTGTAAAAGGACTTATTGATGCTGGCGCCGATGCAATAAAAGTTGGAATCGGTCCTGGTGCGATCTGTACCACACGCGTTATAGCCGGTGTTGGTGTACCCCAGGCCACGGCGGTTTTTGACTGTGTTAGATCTGCCGGCGATGTGCCAATAATCGCAGATGGTGGTATTAAATATTCTGGTGATATTGCCAAGGCAATAGGCCTTGGCGCTTGTGCGGTTATGATAGGTAGCCTTTTCGCCGGTACTGATGAAGCACCGGGTGAAACATATATTACCGAAGACCATCGCGTGTTCAAATCCTATCGCGGTATGGGCTCGATCGGCGCTATGCAGAGTGGCAGTGCAGACCGGTACTTTCAAAAAGTATCAGGAAGTAAAATGTCACAAAAATTAGTGCCGGAGGGTATCGAGGGGATGGTGCCAGCTATTGGTCCATTGAAAGATCATGTATATCAATTAATAGGTGGTTTACGCCAAGCCATGGGTTATTGTGGTGCAATAAATATTAAAAAGTTTCAGGAGAAAACAGTATTTATTCGTAGTACCACAGGTTCTGCACTAAAGGAGAGCCATCCAAGAGTACCGCTCGTTAAACGTGCACCTAATTATCCTATGGATGACAATCAAATATAATTTCATATTTTAAACACGTTTTTTCTTCTTCTTCTTCTTCTTTTTCTTCTCTTCTTCTTCTTCAATTACCTCAAATTCAGTACCACAACTCTCACAACGAAGTTCGTTCGTGTTCACAGATCCATGACATAATGGACACTCATAGGTTTCAGCACCAAAACTGACGCCACAGTTGGAGCATTCTGCGGAATCTGCAGGAACTAGTTCACCACAGTTGCCACATTTTGCCAATTCAACTTCTTTTTCACCTTCTTCTTCAATTTCACCACTGACTATTTCTTCCGGTCCAGGTGTGGTTGGCGTTTCAGGTGCAGTTGGTTCTTTAGGTTTTTGTTGTTCTGGTGCAGCCTGTTTTTCAGGTCCCGGTCCAACTTCAGGTTCAGGAGCACTCTCAGTTCCAGCTTCAGCAACGGTTTCAACGGGTGCCGCTTCTTTTTCGGGTTCCGGCATTGGTTCCTTGGCTGGTTTGGATGCTTGAACTTCTGCGGCAACTGGTTCTTCTTTGGTAGCTTCAACTTCCTTCTTCTCTTCCTTGGCTTTTTCTCTATCTCTATTGAGAATTGGGGAAAGTTTCTTTTTTAGAGATGATAATCGTTTCTCAATGGATGATAATCCATCAGATACGCTAAGTGGTTTTTTCGAAGCACTCTTTTTCATCGGTTCTTCAACATCTGTAGCACGTGCAGATGGCCGCTCAGCCAAGAAATCCTTCAGAACGTCTTTTGCCAGTGCTTCATTGATGACCTCATCTGTCAATTTAGAATATGCCACGATCTTTGTCAATGCACCCTGTAATTCTCGAATGTTGCTTTTAACTTTGCTAGCAATAAGATGCATTACCTCATCTGGGACATCAACTTTTTGTTTTTTTGCCTCTCTTCTTAGAATAATTATCTTCGTTTCAAGACTGGGTGGCTGTATATCTGTGATCAAACCACCTTCAAAGCGCGATTTCAAACGCTCTTCCAGTTGTGGGATCTCTCGTGGTGGCCGATCACTGGATATTACAATTTGTTTATGAGCAGTATATAATGTATTAAAAGTATGGAAGAACTCCTCCTGGGTACTTTCCTTACCTGCCAAAAATTGAATGTCGTCAATGATTAAGACATCGGCAGTTCTGTATAGTTTTCGAAATTCTTCGATCCTGTCATACCGAATTGAGTTGATCAGTTCATTTGTGAATTTTTCTGAGGTTGTATATACTATGTTCCTTTTTTTATCTTGATGTTTAATATGATTCCCAACTGCATTCAATAAATGAGTTTTGCCCAATCCTACTCCACCATAGATAAACAAGGGATTATATGCTTCGGCCGGCGCCTCGGCCACGGCCAGCGCCGCCGCATGTGTAAATCTATTGCTGGCGCCAACGACGTATGTGTCAAATACATACTCAGAAACCAACTCCAGGGGAGAACCGAGCACTAATTTAACAGATTGAGCCTCTTTTTCTTTCTCAGGTTTTGTTTCTTCTTCTTTTTCTTCTGTAGGCTTCTTCTCTCCTTTCACTGGTTCCGCACCGGCTTTTTGTACCTTAACACCCATTTTCTTCTGAAGCTCCAGTAATTGATTAAGGTCTTTTTCAAAAGTTTCGAATGCACTTTCCATTTCTGATAATTCTTTATCCAGAATGCCATCAAGTGGTTCCAGATTGAAGCCTTGATCTTTCCAACTTTCATATTTGGATTTTAGCTCTTCTCTTCGCTGTTTGGTAGTTTCAATCTTTTGCATTAACTCATTAAATTCATCCTCAATTTCATTAACTTTTACAGGCCCTTTTAATTTTGCCTTTATTTCTTCAATTTCATTTTCAAACCATTTTGTATCCAGCGCATCAAGTTGTTCTTTAAAACCATTTAATTTGTTGATCGATTCATTAACTTCAATTGCTTTTTCACTAATCTTATCCACCTGTTGATCCATCACATCATCCATTATACTGACGTCAAATCCTTCCTCACGCCAGCGTTCAAGTTGATCTTTTAACTCTTTACGATGTTTTTGTTCATTTTCTAATGTTTCAACAAGTCCAGACATTGCTTTTTCAATTTCTACTATTGCTCCTGGACTATTTAGCTGTTCTTTTATCTTGCTAACTTCTTCTTCATGCCATTTAGTATCTAAAGATTCCAATTGTTCTTTGAAACTTTTAAGTTTTGTAATGCTATTCTCTATTTCAGTATTACATTTTTCCAGCTCGGCCAGCGAATCATCTGAGGGAATATTAATACCCGATAGGTCATAACCTTCTTCACTACAAGCCTGGATCGCCGCTTTAATTTCTTCACGACGCTTAACCTCACCTGCCAGCCCTTCAATAAAAGAGTTCAGCTCATCTTCGATCTCGGGTAAATTGTTTGTGTCCATGATCTTATCTTTCAACTTGTTTATTTCCTCCTCATGTCCGGGTGCATCGGTCGATTCTAATCTATTCTTCAAACCTTTTAATCTTTCAATGTCCTCTTGAAACTTATTAAACGCCTCATTAATACCCTTACGATCACCCTTTAGTAATTCTTCCATCTTGGTTACAATAAAGCCCTCCTTGGCTATTTCCTCCAGTTTCGTTTTTATCGTATTTTCTTCTTCTTCTTGAGCATCGATCTTTTCTTTTATTCCTGAAAATATTTCATTAATTTCATCAATTGCATTTACATCAGTAAGTTTAGCTTTGATCTGATCAACTTCATCACTGAAGCCAGAAACATCCATCTCATTCAATTGATTCCCGATCTCTTCTAATTGTTTCTTTTTGTCTTCAAAGACTTCAAACTTTTCCATTATCACATCTAATTTCTCATCCATTATTTGTTCCAATTCTTCAACATTGTACCCTTTGTTCTTAAGGTCATCCAGAATTGCCCGCAGCCCTTCTTTTTTCGTGTTTAATTCTTCAGCCTTTTTCTCCAGCTCGGAAACAGCTGCGGTCAATTCTTCTAAAACACCAACATTAAATAAGCTCCCTTGCATCTCTTGAACCTCATTTTCCAGTTCTTTATGCTTGATCTGATCCAAGCGATCTTTTAATGCTTGAAGTTCTTGAATTCCCTTTTCAAACTCGAGAAATTTTTCTTCTACTATATCGAACGGTTCATCAAAAACACTTTTAATGGATGTAACATCGAACCCATTTCTTTCCCAATCATCAATTACAGACGTTAATCTAACTTTTTTCTCTTTGTCCTCTTTAATTTTTTGTTCGAGTTTAGAGTAATTTTCCATTACCTCGTCCAATGCTGTTACATCTTTCAATTTGGTTAGAAGTGCATTAACATCGTCTTCGAAACCTTTTGGATTAACCTTTTTTACCATCGCTTCATATTCTTTAAGTTTTTGAATGGTATCCATGACAGATGTAAACTCATCCCACGCACTTGCCATGTCATTTTTAATTAATGCACTTAAATGCGCCACATTGTAACCTTCATCTTTCCAACCATCTACTCTTTTCATAAGTTCATCTTGGCGCTGTATTTCTTCATTTATCGTATCTTCGAGTTTTGACAGATCTTTTTCAATCTCAAAGATCAGGTCTGGATCATTCAATTTCGTTTCGATCTGTTGAACCTGCTCTTTATATTCTGCAGTGTCGATCTTACTCAACCGATCGTCCAATTCTGTTAATTTATTAACTTTCCTTTTGAAATCATCAAATGCATCTTGTACCTTCTCGAGATCGTCATTGAATATCTTTTCCAATCCTTTAACGACATATCCATCCATTTTCCATGATTTCAATTGTTCTTCAAGTTCGCCTCGTTTTTGAGATTCAAGTTCTCGCTTTTCCTTTTTCTCTTTTCTTTTCTTATCAAGCTCCTTCATTTCCGTTAACTTTTTTTCGAAATGAAAATCTTCTTCGGTTATCTTAGCTTTTGAAAAGAATTGTATCATTAAACTTACGTCTATAGCTGAGTGAACCTCGATATTGGATTCTTCATTGAGCGATGCCTTAATGATCGGTATAACTGCATCGGCACCAGTTTTGGTTTTTCCTCTGGTTATACATTCAGTTAAAACTGGAACCCCTTCAAGCAGGACTACTTGACCTTGGAGTTCTCCATCTTTTTCTTGTTTGGTAATGGTCAAGTATCCCGAAAAGTCCTTAGATTTGAGTTCCTCTATTTTATCTTTCAGTACATCAAGACCGCCGGTAATTGTCTCATCTATCTTCCCTTTTGGGAGTTTCAATGTATTATCCTCCGAAATTAATAGTAATAATATTTTGATCAAGTTTTTATTGATAGAAATAATTCCCAGAGATGTAATTCATCCTACGAAAGTTCTAGAACTTATCCTATTTGGATAAATATCCATAATAACCTTTAGTTTAAAATTTTTTCGATTAAATTCGATAATGAAAACTGAATTTTCATTATATGATTGTACGTTTATAACATTTACTAAATGACATTTTATATCTTTGAAAAAAATAATAATTCAACTCATGACCAGTAATTAGATACGTTCTGAAACGGTCATCAAGTTTCAACAAAGTTTTTCACCTAACTTCATACCATCCAAATTTGGTTTTTGAGATGCAATCGGTATTTTCTGTCGTATTGCCTGTGAAATTGCCAATTCAGTCACAATTCCAGTGATCTTTGAAAAGCAGCTTAGCATAATAATATTTCCTACCATTGGTATATTATTTTCAATTGCACATCGGTGCGCCTCAATTCTTATGATCTTAGCTTTTTTTTCAAACCCTCTCAAATCAAATTTATGAGTGGAATCGATAAAGATCGATGATCTCTCAGGTTCTATTATTTTTTTATAGTACGCATCGAACCCATGTTGGCTAAACGAAATAAGGAAGGTTGGTGATTCAATAAATGTATATTGTACGGGATTTTCCGATATGATCACCTGCGAACATAGCGCCTCGCCACGCTGGGCCGCACCATATATGCTCCTCTGGCTTGCGAACTTGCCATCCAAGCTTGCAGCAAGACCAAGTATTTCGCCGGCAAGTACAACACCTTCACCACCCATGCCCGTGATCAGTATCTCATATCGTTTTGGCGAGCTCTTTGAAATATAGTTTTTATTTAGCTTTTCCATTATTACCGCACCTCTTCAGATCTAGTATTGGTTTTTTTGCCAGCATTAGAAATTGTTCCTTTGATGTTTTGCGACAGACCCAAAACCTGCTCATCAGAAAAAACACCCAGCAGTATTTTATCTTTTAATTCTTTCTGCGAATATTTATCTTTATTTTTTATCAGGACTGAATTTTTTTCGAAAAGATCGAATAATATCTTTGGATCGTCCGTACCATAATTACGTTTTTGAAACTGAGTGGTACATGGTGATAAAACTTCAATAAATGCAAATCCATTGTCGGACCGTTTCAATCCTGTGCTAAAACTCTTTTCCAATTGGACAACATGCTTAACTGTCCATCGTGCCGAGTAAGACGCACCGGCTGCGGCTACCATCTCCGCGACCTTGAGTGGGTATTCGAAGTTACCGTATGGAGTTGTGGTTGTAATAGCATTATGGAAAGTTGTGGGTCCGCATTGACCACCAGTCATACCAAAATTGAAATTATTTACTAAAATACATAAAGCTTCCAAATTACGTCTAGCCGCATGAATTAAATGGTTCCCGCCGATGGATGCCAGATCGCCATCACCACTTACAATAATGATCTTTAGCTCGGGATCTGCGGTCTTAACACCGGTTGCAACTGCAATTGGTCGTCCGTGGGTAGTATGAAATGTATCTGCATTTAAATGTGGGCTTACGATCCAACCCGAACATCCTATTCCACTTAGAAATATGAACCTGTCCAATGGATCTTTGAATCTCGGATCCTTAATATCTTGTTCTGCAATATATCTCTTAAGGCTTCTAATTAAAGTGTGCAGAATAATACCATTTCCACATCCTGGGCAGAATCCATGCAATTTTCTCAGATAATCGTCATTCGGGTGTAAATGCTGTATCAGAGAAATTCCCCCAATGTATCCAAAATGGTCGTTGGTTTGATCGGTTCGCCACCACCAATTTGCGAAATGGAATGAATTTCAATATCCTTTTCAATGGCCCGCTTTATCTCTCTCGCCAATAAACCCGAATTATACTCGGGAACAATAATATGCTTCAACCCTTTGGCGAATTCGTTAACCTGCTCATCTGCAAATGGCCAGATAGTTATCATTCGTAGGTCTGCCACAAGTTCTCTTTCATTCTCAGGCAGCCTAGCCAGTGCTTCATTCACTACTCGCACGGCAGAACCATAACTAATTATTCCAATCTTGGCATTTTTCGGTTTGGTTGTTTCCAGTTTGATTATCTTATCTTTATTCTTAAGTATTTTATCTGAAAACCTTCGTACTAGTTTACGGTGTATATCCCCATTCTTGGTTTGTCTCCAGCCAAACTCATCATGTGTGCTGCCAGTGATTAAAAGTTTGTAACCCTCACCAAGGTATGGCATTGGCGGCACCAGATCACCTTTCTTGACTGGGCCAAATGGCGGCTCATTCGTATTTGTTGGACGCCGCCTGTTTACAATGTCTTGTTTGTCCGGAATCTTCATCGTTTCTTGAAGATGTCCGATATGCTCTTCTAAAAGTAATATTACAGGTGTTCTGTATCGTTCTGCAAGATTAAAACATTCAATTGTAAAAGAATAGGCCTCAGCTACCGTGCTTGCAGATAACACAATGATCTCGAAATCAGCACAATGGGTACCATATCGAACCTGATAAATATCACCACTACCGGTAAGTGTGGCCTGGCCTGTGCTCGGGCCCGCACGCTGCACATTAACGATCACACATGGTGTTTCCGTCATTATTGCATAACCAATATTCTCCTGCATTAACGAGAATCCTGGGCCGGAAGTGGCCGTCATGGCTTTTTTCCCGGTCCAGCTGGCGCCTATAACCGCACAAATGGATGCGATCTCATCCTCCATCTGTAAACACACACCACCAACCTCGGGTAATCTGGATGCAAGATGATGAAATACTTCGGATGATGGTGTTATCGGATACCCTGCATAGAATCTACATCCTGCAGCTATGGCGCCCTCTGCAACTGCATAATTTCCCTGCCAAAAACGAAGGTTTCGTTTTAAAGTATTCATTTTAATACCCTTTGAGATCTATCTAATTTTTTCCGGAGCAATATATTGCAAAGTCCGGACATAATTTAAAACATAATTGACAACCTTTACATTTATCAATATCTTTTATCTTTGGTATGTAATAACCGTTCAAATTAGTTTTTTCAGACATCTCCAAAGCATCTGTTGGACAATATATAACACACAGTTCACAGCCTTTACATCGATCTTCTATTATCGTGATAGTAAATTTCCTGTCGAGACCCATATTCAATCCTCGAAGTTCTACATTGTTAATGTATGTGGAGTTAGCCAACGTTTTTAAGCGTAAGAATTAATAATTATTAAAACTTATCTTTTTTTCTCTTACCCAGCTCATTTGCCAAGTCGCTCTGATTCATCTGATCGCTTTAGCCAAGCCCCAAATTAGATTTTATACGGAAATTCCAAGCTCCAAGTATCAAGCTCCAAAAAGATACTTTTAACTTTTACAATGTAGATTTATTGATTTTTTAATAATTTGATGGGATATCGATTTCTTGATCAATCCAACATCAATTCAGCAAATTATCAAACCAGCATCAAATGAACACTGCTACTGTTCAGCATCAATTCAGTAAATTATCATCCAATTCCCAACCAGCAAATTACCCGCTATTCACCATTTGTTCATCCTACGAAAATTAGTAGAAATATCACATCACCCATACCACCACAAATTTTATGTAAGGAAAATCCGTTCAGTTGTGATAGTACCGATTAATCTGGCATTAGAAATATCTCATGTAAATTTGGTTGTCCAAACCATTTAGGGGGAATTGGTCTGAAATTCGACCTAACACCAGCACAAGAGGAAATTCGTAAAAAGGCACGCGAGTTTGCAAAAACCGAGCTAGAACCTATTGCATGTGAACTTGATAAAACCTTTACATTCTCAGATGAAACCGTCAAAAAATTGGGCAAATTTGGTTTTATGGGCGTATTTATCCCCAAAGAATACGGCGGAGCAGGTCTGGATGTGATTTCGTATACTCTTGCAGTTGAGGAGATATCCCGTGGGTGCGCCTCCCATGGTGTGACCATGTCGGTTAACAATTCTTTGGCATGCAATCCATTAAATAAGTTCGGTACTGAAGAACAGAAACAAGAGTTCTTAAAGCCTCTTGCCAGCGGAGAAAAGTTGGGTGCATTTGGCCTGACCGAACCCGGAGCCGGAACCGATGTATCGTTACTACAGACAACAGCGGTTCACAAAGATGATGGCTATGAGATCAATGGTCAAAAAATATTTATCACCAATGGAAGCAAATCAGACACATATATTATTCTTGCTCAAACCAACAAGGAGCTGAAACATAAGGGGATAACAGCCTTTGTATTTAACTCGGATACACCCGGTTTCTCACCTGGCACTCTTGAAAGAACCATGGGTATTCACGGCTCCATACAATCAGAATTGAATTTCGATAATATGTATCTCCCCGAGAGCCAACGCTTGGGTGCGGAAGGTGATGGTTTCAAGATCGCGATGAACACTCTTGATGGTGGTCGAATAGGAATAGCTGCCCAGGCTATCGGAATTTCGCAAAATGCCTTGGATCTGAGCATTGATTACGTAAAAAATAATGATCTTATTGATAAAACATTTGGGAGATCACAAGGAATTCAGTTTATATTAGCAGATATGGCCACCGAACTCGAAGCTGCACGACTATTAGTTCATAAGGCTGCTTTTGCCAAGGATACCAAACCTAGATATTCTCATGAGGCCGCCATGGCGAAGGTTTACGCGTCCGAGGCTGCAATGCGTATCACCAGTAAGGCTGTTCAGATACACGGCCTCTATGGTTATACCAAGCGATATGCAGTAGAACGACTCATGCGCGATGCTAAAATTACAGAAATATACGAGGGCACCTCGGAAGTACAGCGTATGGTGATCGCGGCATATTTGGATAAACTCGATGTTTAAATTTTAATATTTGATACTTGATATTAAATCATCCAGAGGAGGATAAGAATGAATATTGTTGCGTGTATAAAACAGGTAGTAGATGTATCTCAGGTAAAAGTAGATGAATCCAGTTCCGAACTTGTCCTAACCGGAGTGCCATTAAAGACGAGTGACTTTGATAAGAATGCACTGGAGGAGGCTATCAAGATCAAAGAGAAATTGAACGGCCAATTAACGGTCATGACAGTTGGCGGCGCTCAGGCATCGGAGAGCATACGTGAGGCATTGGCAATGGGAGCTGATGATGGCGTGATCATAAGCGACCCGATGTTTGATAATGCGGACGCCTATACGATCTCCAGAGTGCTTGCAGCCGGCATTAGAAAGCTCGGCGATGTGGCACTTGTTCTATGCGGCGAAGCAGCGATCGACACATATGCAGGTCAGGTCGGGCCGATGCTGGCCGAAGAATTGGATATCTCCGTGATCACTTATGCTACCAAGGTAAATGCAGAATCTGATAAATTGGGTGTTGAACGCGATATCGGAGACAAGATCGTCACCGTAGACGCAGGTTATCCAGTATTAGTAACGACCACCAAAGAACTGAACGAACCAAGACTACCGAACATGATGCAGATACTGGCAGCTGCGAATAAAAAAGTAGATACCTGGAGTGCGAGTGATATAGGCTTATCCTCCGACCAGATTTCGAATAGATTGACCACCAGCGCACCAAAAGGTTTTTCTATGGATCGTAAAAATATCATGATCGAAGGCGAGGTTCCCGAACAGGTAGGTAAGTTGATAGAATATATGAAAACGACATTGGGCAGGTAGGTAGGTGGTTAAAATGGTCGATATGGTTAACAATGAATTTTCAGGTGTTATTATATTCTCCGAGAGCGAGTCGATTAGTTTAGAATTATTATCTCAGGGTAGAAAACTTGCAGATAAACTAGCTGTACCGTTATCCGCGGTCTTGGTTCATACAACCGATGATATGCCGGCAAAGACATTGATCGCCCATGGGGCGGATAAAGTATATAAAATTACACCTGCCATTGAACCGATAAATACAGAGCAGTTTACAAATGCATTATTTAATTTAATAACCGAGGTAAAACCAAGGATAATATTATTGGGATCAAATCGAGTAGGTAAAGAGCTGGCATCACGCTTGTCAAGCAAGTTGAACACAGGCTCTGCGATGGATTGTATCTCGGCAGAGCTGGATGAAGATAATAATCTAAAGATCCAAAGGGTGGTATACAGCGGTAATGGTGTTGCAACGCAAACATTTAAAACACAACCACAGGTGGCAACCCTTGCACAACAAACCTATAAACAGTTACCCAGAGACGATGGGAGAACTGGCGAGATCATTGATAAATCAATGGAGCACCCTTTGCCAAAGGTGCAAACCGTGAATGTTTCCGAGCGGCCAAAAAGTGCGGTGTGTATTGAAGATGCCGAGTTTATCGTATCCTTCGGTCGCGGACTAAAGAATAAAGAGGACATACAAATGATCAGGGATCTGGCTGACACCTTAAAAGGCGAGTTAGGCTGCTCCAGGCCAATTGCCTCTGACCTGAAATGGCTGCCCACCGAGCATTGGGTTGGATTATCGGGGCATAAAGTAAAGCCAAAAATATATATTGCCTGTGGTATCTCGGGACAGATCCAACATCTGGCAGGTATGCGTGATTCTGATATTATCGTGGCAATAAATAAAGACTCTGAAGCACCTATATTCAATGCGGTAGATTATGGAATAATCGGCGATATCTATCAAGTAGTACCTGCACTTGTAGATAAGTTGAAGCAGTAATGAAATGATCCTGATTTGATTAAGTAGCATTGAAAAGTCAAAAGGTAAAGGTTAAAAGGCAAAAGTGAGGGATTAAGGCAAAAATGTAATTTAATTTTAAAATTTAACTTTTTCAATTTCAAATTGGCTTAGCGAGTATTTATATGCAAATAATTATTCAATAAATAATCTAGTTAATAATAACATAGATAAATGTTAATTCATTATCCGAAATTAATTGTAACTAATTTATGAAAACAATTATCTTTAAATAAACAATTATTAGATATTATCCCTATATTATTGGAGGCAACTCATCAATGAGCATTACTGACTTAACCTCAATGACCATGCCCGAAAAAGAAACGCAGGCAAGAATAAAAAAGATATTATCGACACTTCAACAGGATATTCCCGATTTTTGTTTCCAGTGCGGAAAATGCACAAGTGGCTGCGAAGCCATGAAACTTCTAGAACTTGAACCACATAAGATCATGTCTCTGACCAAGTTAGGTTTTATTGATGAACTTATTAACTCTGATATAATTTGGACATGTATTACTTGTTACAAATGCAAGGAACGCTGTCCTCAAAATGTCGCACCAGTGGAGGTTCTGTATTCAATAAAGAACCTGGCCATCGCCGCAGGCAAACCTGTCCCTGGTGAGTATTCCAATATTTTACAATCCGTTCTTCTGACTGGCTCGATCCAGGGTGTTAAAGAGGTTCGGACGCGAGATTTGGAAGGTAAGAGTCGTGACCAGCTTGGTCTTCCCGAGGCGCCTAAACCAACAGACCAGGCAAAGTTCCAACAGGTTCTAATGAAGGCTGCAACACAGACCTTAGGCTAAGTTTAAGTTATCGGGTATCGGAGGAAAAAAATATGGCGGAAAATTCAGGATTGGCCGAACAAAAGGAAATTACCAAGATCGGTCTGTTTCTAGGTTGCATAATACCAACCGAACAATACGCATACGAGCTTTCTTTGCGTAAGATCCTACCCATTTTAGGTGTGGACATAATAGATCTCGAAGGCGCTTCATGCTGCGGCGCACCATTGCGTAGTATCAACCTGAACCTGACCATGTATCTTTCATTGCGTAATCTGGCTATTTGTGAGCATGCAGGGTTGGACCTCCTTGCACCGTGCCCGATATGTCATTTGGCCCTCACCGAAGCAAAGAACTTTTTCACAGATTCAGGCTCATCCGAGGAAATTGAGCGATACCGATCAATGCTGGCTGAAGAGGGTTTGGAATTTATTGGAAATGTGGAAATTTATCATATTTTAGATATGTTACATGACGTGATCGGGCTGGATAAGATTCGCGATAATGTTCGAGTACAATTATCGGATATAGAGTTTGCCTGCCATTACGGCTGTCACCTCATACGGCCAACACAAACCAATAGACCTGACCATGCAGAGCATCCAGTAAAATTAGACAATATTTTAAAAGCGCTCGGCGCATCGAGCAAGGATTACCCTGAAAAGTTGAATTGCTGCGGCGGCCCATTGATCTTGAACTTACCGGATTCCGCACTTACCAAAACCGGCCAGAAATTGAAGGCGGTCCAGGATCACGGGTTCACAGGGCTAGTTGATATGTGCCCATGGGGTCATCGATTGTTAGATGCGCGCCAGAAAAATGCAGCAGATACGGTTGGAGAAAAACTCGATGTCCCAGTGTTTTATTTGACCCAATTAATAGGTTTGGCGTTTGGAATAGATGCTGAAGACCTGGGGCTGCACTTGAACTTAAGTCCTGTGGATAAACTTGATGAATTAAAGCTTCAAAGTCAAGAGTCTAACGAGTCGGGAGTCGAGAGTCGAGAAACCCAAGATACCACGGATACCCAGGAAACCCGGAAACAACCTGAAGCAGAAGGTGGTGACTGATCATGGCCCAGGCTGGCGAGCATTCCTTAAATAAACCAAAGATCGGTGTGTTCCTCTGCCATTGCGGCAAGAACATCGCCGGAACTGTAAATATAGAAAGATTAAAAACAGAATTGCAAGCAGATGACCCTAAATTAATTGTTAAAGATCATCTTTTTTTATGCTCGGAAGATGGGCAAAATCAAATAATATCTACAATCCAAGAGCACGGTTTGGACCGGGTGGTAGTAGCATCATGTTCACCTGTGCACCATGGTGCAATTTTTTCACAATGTGTTGAAGACGCGGGCCTTAACCCATATATGTGGGATATGGCGAATATCCGCGAGCAGTGCTCCTGGGTGCACGATGAACCTGAGCAAGCAACCGATAAAGCATATGCAATAATTAATGGTGCAATCAATCGAGTCAAACATCATGAGCCTATTGGTTCAACCAAAGTGTCAATGTCACAGGATGTATTAGTGATCGGTGGGGGGATCACAGGTATTCATACCGCAATCGAATTAGGTGATAAAGATTTTAAAGTGGCATTAATAGAAAAAGGGCCGAGCATTGGTGGGAACATGGTCAAACTTGACCGCACATTCCCAACAGATGACTGTTCAATGTGTACTATCTCACCCATTCTAAACGTGGTATCTTCACATGAAAATGTGGACATTTATACCATGGCAGAGGTGACGGAATTCAAGGGCAGACCTGGCGAGTTTTATGCAACCGTGCGCAGGCAACCGAGATATATTGATGAGAATAAATGTACTGGCTGTGGTGATTGCACAGAAGTATGTCCTGTATCATTATTAAGCGAATTTGATCATGGTTTGGGTAAGCGTAAAGCAGCTTTTATTCCACATCAAGGTGCCGTGCCAAATAAATATTCTATCACAAAGTTAGGCGAGCCGCCATGTCGCGATGCATGCCCGGCTCATATTAATGTCCAGGGTTATGTTGCATTGATCCATAGTGGAAAGTATCAAGAAGCCCTGGACCTTATTCGTGAGAATTGTGCATTACCAAGTGTATGTGGTTATGTTTGTCCGCATTTTTGTGAACAGGCATGTAATCGTAATGAATTTGACCAATCTCCGGTTTCTATTAAGAACCTAAAACGTTTTGTTTCGGACCATGGCCTGAGCCAGGGTACATTTTATAACAAAAATAAAGATACAATTAAAGAACAAACAGGTAAGAAAATTGCGGTGATCGGTTCTGGCCCGGCCGGGCTGGCGGCAGCACTTAATCTGGTTAAACTTGGACATGAAGTTACTATCTATGAAAGATTTCCGATCGCTGGTGGTATGTTAGCGGTTGGAATTCCAGAATTTCGATTACCACAGAAAATTTTGCAAGCAGATATAGATTATATCAAAAACCTGGGTGTGGAGATCAAAACAGGTGTTGAATTTGGAAAGGATATTACCCTCGACCAGCTGCAGAATGACGGGTATAATGCGATTTTTCTGGGAACCGGTGCGCACAGCTCACGAAAAATGAACATTTCTGGTGAGGACCTTGGAGGTGTAATATCTGGGATAGACCTATTACGAAATGTTGCATTAAAAGAACCTGTTCCGATCACCAAGGGTTCAAGTGTAGCGGTGATCGGTGGTGGTAACGTTGCAATTGATGCGGCGCGTACGTCAGTTCGGTTAGGTGCAAAGGTCACGATATTATACCGCCGCACCCGCACAGAGATGCCAGCATACCCCGAAGAGATCGATGAAGCGCTGGCAGAAGGTGTGGAAATAAAGTTTTTGACTACTCCCGTTAAATTTATTGGTGATTCAGGTCAGCTAAAAAGCATTGAATGTATTTCAATGCGGCTTGGTGAACCTGATGCATCGGGTCGAAGACGACCCATACCAATTGAAGGCTCGGAAAATGTGCAAAACTTTGATTTTGCATTAATTGCTATAAGTCAAGAGCCAGAGATTACGGATCTTGTCCCACTTGGTCTTGAGTTTAACAAAAACCAAACAATGATCGTGGATAAAAATACAGCTGCAACAAATATACCAGGTGTGTTTGCAGGTGGTGACCTAACCTTAGGACCAGCCACTGTAATAGAGGCAATTGCCGAAGGGAATAAAGCTGCCAAAGCAATACATGATTTTTTAATGGTTCCATCTGAAGAACAGGAACCACAGGAAGAATTAATACCAGAAATAGTTAGGAAAGTGATCACTTACGATGAAATAAAGGATTTAGTTACTCCTGTAATACAATCGAGACAAGAGTTAAAAATACATCTTCCTGAAGAACGTATCACAAATTTCGATGATGTGGTTTCGGCTGGTTTTTCTGCTGATGAGGTAATGTTAGAGTCCAGCCGGTGCTTGAACTGTGGTGGCTGCGCGGAATGTATGCAATGTGTCCCTGCCTGTCAAGCCGAGGCGATCGACCACGATCAGCAACTGGAGGTCATGGAGTTCAAGGTCGGTGCAGTTGTTGTGGCTACAGGTTATGAACAATTGGACCTTAGCAAAACAGAATATAACCTTGAACACCCAAATGTGATCACAGGCCTAGAACTCGAGCGTCTTTTAAATGCTACTGGCCCATCCAAGGGAAAAATCGAACGCCCCTCGGACAGCAAAGTACCGGAAAGTATCACATTTATCCAATGTGCCGGTTCACGCGATGAAAGGCTTTGTGAGTACTGTTCAAAGATATGCTGTATGTATACGATCAAGAATGCAGGGCTCATCAGAAGAGAATATCCTGACATGGAGATCAATATCAGTTACATAGATTTCCGGGCAGCCGGCAGAAGCTATGAAGAATATTTCCGTAACCTGCGTGGATTGGGTGTGAATTTGATCAAAGGCCGACCATCAGAGATCCTAGATGGTGGCGATGATAGTTTGGTATTCGATGTATTCGATATGCAGACCAGTAAGTTATTGCAGATAAAAACCGATCTGGTAATCCTGGCCACCGCAATGGTCCCCAGTGAGGGTACAAAAGATATGATATCCAAGTTACATTTAGTATACGGTCCTGACGGGTTCATCAAACCAGTTCATGTGAAGATCGCACCTGTGGATACTTCCATCGCAGGTATATTTATTGCGGGCACTTCAACCGGCCCAAAACCGATCCAGGAATGTATCACAGACGCGAGCGCGGCAGCGTCTCGTGTGGCGTCATTCTTGAAATCTTCAGAAGCCGATATCAGCCTGGATAAAGCATTTATTAATACCGAGTTGTGCATGAAATGCGGAGTATGTGTCGATGAATGCAACTATGATGCAATAGAAACGAGTGGTGACGAATATAAAGTGCTCGAGGTATCGTGCCAGGGTTGTGGTAAATGTGCTGCAATATGCCCGACGAACGCGATCGACCTTCGGCATTTCCTGGACGAGCAGATCACTGCACAGGTTGATGGTATCCTGGATTCCGATGATAACAACGAGACCGTGATCGCATATACATGCACCTGGTGCGGATATAATGCAGCTGATATTGCGGGTATATCAAGATACGAATACCCCGCTAATGTAAAAATAGTAAAATTTCCATGCACCGGCCGCATGTCATTCCAGCACATGATCCATCCGTTCACGAAGGGCGCAAAGGGTGTGATGGTTGTGGGCTGCTTGCCTGAACAGTGTCATTATATTGATGGTAATATAGGTGCAAAAGAACGGGCATTATATGCAAAACAGCTTCTTGACCTCATAGGTATTGGCGGGCATAGGCTTGAGTTCTTTAACTTATCGTCAGCAATGGGTGATAAATTCAGGGATTATGCAAAAAGGATGGTGGAACAGTGCTAGACATCTGCGATGATAATGGTGAGGTGGATTGTACAACATGCAAGCTGTGTGCCGACAAGTGCCCTGCCGGTTTGGAGCTTGATGAACTTTTTCCGATCTTACGTGCACTTATCCCCGTAAAAGGCTCGCATCGGGATGTGTTTCAAACCATCGGTAAACTGCTTACCCATACAAATACACAGATGCAGCCATTTTTCAAGGATGGCGAGGTTGAACTTGACGATGAGAGCGAGATCGCATATTTTCCCGGGTGCGCACCGATCTATGATCTATTATTAAACCGAGATGGAAGTAATTATGCCGGCGGCATCCTGGCGGCTGTGAAGGTCCTGAACAAGCTGGGGATCAAACCGCGGATCATCTACGGCTGCTGCGGCCATGACCTTTATTACAGCGGCAATCTGGCCGACTTCGAGCGTGAGAAAGAAAAATTAGCAGGGCAGTTCAAGGGTAAGATAATAACCGGCTGCGCGGAATGTTATCATATGCTGAAAAATACATATAATGCAGATGTTTTGCATTTCTCCGAATTCATTTTGGATCAAGTTAAATCTGGTAAGCTCGAGCTGCAGCCCATAGAAGGGTTGAAGGTCACATACCACGATCCGTGTAGATTGGGTAGGCATAACGAGATCTATGACGCACCACGCGAGGTCTTGGAAAAGATCGCCGAGCTAGCTGAGATGCCGCATAATAAGAACGAAGGTTATTGCTGTTCGGTATCATCATGGCTGAATTGTAATAAGGAGAGTAAAAAGGTCAGAAAAGAACGGTTAGGTGAAGCCGTGGGCACAAATGCAAAATACCTGGTCACTGCCTGTCCAAAATGCAACCTGCATCTGGATTGCTATTATTACGATCCCAATTATGATCCCGATAACGAAGATGAAGTGGCAAAGATCAAATTATTGGATCTTCAAGAGCTTGTCGGCATGTCATTGGGTGTTTATGACCCGTTTAGCCTAGAGCGTGCTTTCGAGGTTAAAGAGCTCAAGACCGACTCGCCGCCTGGTAAATTTGAATCAACTGGATTTGATATCTACAAATACCTGACAGAGGAAATACTTGACAAGACGTTTAGCTGTACAACATGCAGGTTATGCACCGAGATCTGCCTTACCCGGCATGATACCGTGCGTAAAATGGAAGCATTCAGGCATGAATTGGTCCAACGTGGTCTGGGCCCCGAGAAACATAAAAAGATCGTGGAAAACCTGAAACGTACGGGTAATGTATTTGGTGAAGAAGACGCAAGTTCGGATAAAAAAGATACAGATAATGATAAGGATATAGATGGTGCCGAGGCCGATATCATATATTTCCCCGGATGCGTGGCCAAATACCGCATGGATAAACTCAAGGATGCAACCACCGAGATATTCAAAGCACTTGGTATCAAATATGTGATCCCGGAAGATCTCGTATGCTGCGGGAGCGTACTGTTCAGAACCGGTCATGACCCCTCGGACCTGGTGAAGAAAAATAAGGAGATATTCGGTGATAAACCAGTGGTCGTATCGTGTGCCGGTTGTTTTTCTACTTTCAAGCATGATTATGATGGTGTGAATGTGCAGCATCTGACCGAGTTCTTAGCAGATAGATCGGATAAATTACAGTTGAACGAAGTAAAGGGAAAAGTAACATATCATGACCCATGCCACCTAGGCCGTGGTTCTGGCGTGTATGATGCACCGCGTGATGTGATAAAGGCGGTACCAGGATTGGAATTTGTTGAGTTTGCGACATGCCGGGAGAACGCCATCTGCTGCGGCGCGGGTGGTGGTGTTAAATCCGCCAAACCCGAGCTGGCTAACGAGCTTGGTAAAAAACGCGGCGAGGAGGCAAAGGAATTGGGCGTTGATGTGATCTTGTCGGCCTGTCCGTTCTGCGAACTTAATCTTGGGGAGAATTCTGATAATGATATGAAGTGTATGGATGTATGTGAGTTGCTGCTGAGATCATTGAAGGGTGAAACGCTGTAATAATGTTGAGTTGTTCTATATAGCGCTGAGATTACAGGATGTTCTATCTAGTGCTAATATGATAGGATGCATTAATGAATTAACAATAATAAATCAAACATCCTAACAATTAATCGCAATATGGAACATCCCAATAATTAATCACAAATTAGAACATCTTAATAATGTATTGTAACGTCCAACATCCTAGTAAATAATCGATATATAGAACAAATCAGCAAAAATAAATAAAAATCCCCGCCCTTTTATTTGAACGGGGAATTATCTGTTGGCTTCAACGAAGCGAGTTTATTTGATCGTTTATTCCTTCTTTTTCGATTTCTTAGATTCCTTCTTGATCTTTTTTATTAAGTCATTCTCTTTTTCTTTTTCCTCTTCGTCCTCAAACTCTTCTTTTTCCTCTTCGTCCTTCTCTTCATCCTCTAGCTCTTCTTCTTCCTCTTCGTCTTCATCTTCATCCTCGTACTCGTCAACATCTTTATCCCTGGATTCGTATATTTCCGGTTTGGCCTTGGCCTTTTGTGCAGGTGCGCCACCGGCAGAACCTCTGGATGGGCGGTTGAAGAACTGGAAGATTATGATGATTATCAAAAGAACGATCACTGCAAGGAACAGATAGAATAACTGTTCAACATCTGATTTCAAGGCTGCTTCCTCGGTTGCTTTCTTTTCCTCGTCTGACCATTCAGGGTTCGGAACATCCGGTTGGTCGTCTTTGTCATCATTTATACCGTCGCCATCGTCGTCATCGTCTGCGTTATTGCCTAATCCGTCATTGTCAGTATCAAATTGCTCACTGGAATCCAATGGGAATGCATCATTGATGTCCAGTACACCGTCATTATCGGCGTCCTGGTCAAGATTATCGCCAACACCATCGTCATCAGAATCCATATATTCGTTCGGATTGTTCGGGAACTCATCAACGTCGTTCTTAACACCATCGCCGTCCCTGTCTTTGTCAGGATCCATATATTTATCCTTGTCTTTCGGATAGTCGTCTTCTTCGTCTCGGTAACCATCGTTATCATCGTCAGGATCGACATTGTCACCAATACCGTCATCGTCGGTATCATCCCAATCATCCGGATTGTTCGGGAACTTATCATCGCCGTTGTTAACACCATCGTCGTCCCTGTCTTTGTCCGGATCCATATATCGATCCTTGTCTTTCGGATAGTCGTCTTCATCGTCTCGGTAACCATCGTTATCATCGTCAGGATCGACATTGTCACCAACACCGTCACCGTCGGTATCATCCCACTCGTCGGGGTTCTTCGGGAATGAATCTGCGGTATCGTTAATGCCATCATTGTCATCATCGGTGTCCGCATTGTCTCCGATCCCGTCGCCATCGGTGTCAAGCCACTCTTCGGGGTCGAACGGGAACTTGTCATTTACATCCAGCACACCGTCGTTATCGTCGTCCTGGTCTGTGTTGTCACCGATACCGTCGCCGTCGTTATCTGACCATTCATCCGGGTTCTTCGGGAATGCATCTGCGGTATCGTTAAAGCCATCATTGTCATCGTCGGTGTCCGCATTATCTCCGATCCCGTCGCCGTCGGTGTCCACCTGCTCGTTCTTATCGAACGGGAACTTGTCATCCACATCGAGCACATCGTCGTCATCATCGTCCTGGTCGACGTTATCACCGATACCGTCACCGTCGGTATCCAGCCAATCATTCGGATCCTTCGGGAACGCATCAACCTCATCATCCTGTAGGTCACCGTCGTCATCGGTATCCTCATTGTCACCGGTTCCATCGCCATCTGTGTCTAACCACTCTTTATCATAGTATGGGAATGCATCCACGTCATTGGTAACACCATCACCGTCGATATCAAGGTCGCTGTTGTCACCAACGCCGTCGTTATCCAGATCTGTCCATTCTTTCGGGTCCTCCGGGAACGTATCGGCGGTATCGTTGTACCCGTCGTCGTCGTCATCGTCGTCCGCGTTGTTACCAATACCGTCATGGTCGGTATCTGCCCACTCGGTGGGGTCCTCCGGGAACGCGTCCTCGTGGTCCATGAAACCGTCGTTGTCGTCATCAGGGTCGACCAGGTCGTTGTAGCCATCTGCATCGGCATCGCCTGTAAGATACAGGGTGATATCTCTTGTGTTCCAGTCCATGTCGATCTGGCCGGATGCTACGGACGCGCCGTTGCTGGCGGTAACCGTATGCGGTGTATAGTAGACGAACTCTGTTTCGTAAACACCGGAATATATGGATCTATAACTGAACTCATATGTCTTTAAGGTCAAGGTTGTCTGGCCGTTTTCATCGGTCAATCCACCGCCGGCATATTCCGACTGATAATTATTGACACCGACCTCTACATTTGGAGCCGGCTGGTCAAGGTTCACACCGGTCATCACGTTCACGGTAAGGTCGTAGTACCACTTCACCCAAGATGGATAGTCGTTGAAGTAAACACCGTTGGCTCCAACTGTATTGTAAAGGCTCACATAGCAATTCTCCTCCATATAGAAGTCATAGTCTGCATAGATATCGGGCCATATCTTGTCTTCGAAGTAGCAGTCATAGCAATTGAACATAATTGTTCCCTCATCATTTCCATCAAAATCGACTAAATAGTCATCATAACCGATAACCGTAGTATCATAAACATCGATCATAAGGAAACCTTCTTCACAGGATGCTTCATAGAACCAGTATTCAGTGTAGTCATATACAAAGGATTCAAAATAGCAGTTGTCGATGGTCACCCACATTGCGCTGCCGTCATAAGGGCCGTAATCGATCTCGAAACCGTTTTCATAACCATAGAAATCGCTGTCTATTACGTTGAATTCAACATTGCTTGCATGATACATCTCATCATCGAACTCGAAACAGGTGTCATCGATATTGTACATATATCCATCTGTCCAGTTAATGACGATGTCTGCATTATAGACATAACCCAGATAGAAGCCAGTATCGCAGTTGTACATCTCATTTCCGATCATATCCAAATACAGCTTGCCGTAGTCGGAATAGTATAGGTATATGGCTTCGTCGCAGTACTCGAACGTGTTGTAATTGATGTTCACATAGGCGGTCCCGTATTCTGGCATATAGTACATATAGATGCCGTAATCATCATCACTGCCGATATAGTTACCTATGCAGTCCCAGTATAGTGTTCCATACTGGTTCCCATAGTAGTAGATCGCGTAGTATTGTGCATCGTATATTTCATTATTATTGGTCTCCACGGTCCAATCGCCGTATGTGTCGTCTATATAGATGTTGTAGTAGCAGTCCCGGAAATAGTTGTTATTGACCGTCATTGTCCCGTGCTCGCTGTATCCATCGTTTAGGTAAATACAATAGCTGGTTGACCAATCGCACTCGGTGAACTCGTTGTCGTCTATCTGTATATCGCAGTCCCACTGGTATGGACCCTCGTCGCCGTATGCATAATAAGTACCAGCCATATAAACCGAATAATAATATATTTGATGGAATTCATTGTCGGTGCAGACGAACTGTGTGTCAGCATACCACGCCTCGAAATAGATACCGTAGTACATATTTTCGACCCGGTTATTGACGAAGTTGATATCGACATAGTCCAGATAACCTAGACTACTCGCATAGATAGCATAGCCGTCACTGGAGGAAACCTCGCCCATGAACAAACAATTGGTTACCGAAAAATCGAGATTGCTTTTATAAGAGTCCAACCTGATATGATAATCGCCTGTATCTGCAGATGTGTCGTATTGGAACACGCAGTTGTCGATAGTGAACATAACATTGTCTGCATATTGGATATCAAAGTTAAAGCTGTCATCCCCGTTATCAAAGAACCATGTGTTCTTCAGGTCGATATTATAGTCCCCGCTCCAGTAGTCGATATCTGTCTCGAAACCGTCATCGGTGTTTTTAATGAACCTGCATCCGTCTATGTTTATATCGATCTGTGGGCCATTGCCCCAACCGTTGGGGTGGAGGTAGGCAACCTGACTGTACCCATCGTCGGACATGGTCTCGCCGAAGGTAAAATGCGGCTGGTTATTTTTATCGATGGCCAGATAGACCGCTGGCTCATTATCAAAGCTCGTGGACCACCAGTCATAGGATAGACAATCCGGCTCGGATATGATGTTGCCACTGCTGTCCAGCTTCATATACCACACGTCTCCGCCCCAGGACCAGTCCTCGTAGTAGACTAAATGGATATTGTTTTGAGAATCTATGTCTGCAAAGGGATGTGCGGTCTTGGTTCCATCGTCCGGCGTTAACTGTTTCAAAGGAATGATCTTCAGTTGGTTAAAATTGGCCTTATCCCCGTTCTGGTCATCCCGGCTTGGGTCGAACTTCATATAGTAGAGTTCATGCTCACTTGTCGTTCCTTTGTCCTGAAAGACAATATGCAGTTTGTTCTGGGAGTCACACATCAGGCTGTGATATCGATTTTGGTAATTGTCTGACGAGGTGACCGGAGTCCGGTTGATCATAATGTTACCGGTAGCTCCATCCAGCATCATATAGAATATCTCGCCTGATGGTGTTTGGTACTCATCGCTCCATGTTATATGGATGTCGTCCTTTGAATCCACGGCAATGCTTGGTATTGACTTGTGATAATTGCCATCGCCTCCACCAATAAAACCTGCATCTAATACCTGAGTCGGTCCGATCAAGATGTTGCCGTTGTTGTTCATTTTGATATAGAACATCCCTTCTGTATCCTTGTCAAAGAACACAATATGCAGATTTCCCACAGAGTCTATTTCGATTTCTTTGTTCCCTGGCTTGATCCACCAAGGATTATCCTCGGTCATGAGCGGTTTATCTTCAACCACGGTTATTACAGACTGGATTGCTGAGCCGCCGTCCATATCGTCCAGGTATGGATTGATCTTTGTATACCATAATCTCTGTGTAGAAGCATCAGGCTTATCATCCATCCATATAATATGAAGATTATTGCTGGCATCCACCACGACCTCAGGGGATCTTGTTTTGTCACCGTCCGTGAATGTAAGCTTGGTATCATCGATAAGAAGGTTGCCCGTTGAATCGTAGCATGAGTACCAGACATCGTCGGTATAGGGATCTCCATAGACTGCTGTAATCGGTGAGTAGGAATGCCATACGATATGGACATTGCCAAGGGAATCGATTACCGGCATCGCGTTGTCAGCCGCCAAATAACCATTTTCATCATATTGGCTGATATAATATCTTTCATATCCATTATCTTCATCATAATTATAGTATACGCCGTCGTTTGAGCATTGCGATGCATTGACATTTGTCATGTCCAGATTCGTACCGTAGTCGTCAATATGGATCCCATGTAGATTGCCTTTTTGTATTGTCATATCACTGAATGATACGTGGTCGGTATCGTATACATCGAAAACATCACCTGAGCCGCGTGCGTCCACATAGGTCCAGTCCATACCTTCGCCAACAAAATTTAGATCAAGAAAATCGTTTACATCTACGTTCTCATAATAGAAACCGGTCTGCCTTAGTGTCTGTGATCCTGCATTTGGTGTGGTCGCTGCCACATATATGTCGGTACCACCAACATTGTCCACTGCATCCTGTATCAATGCATAATTCCAGGTTGTGTTCACCGAGGTGGTGATCTTTGTTCTGGGATACCAATCCTCACGGCCGGATGTGTCTATTATGTAAGGTAGATCTGTGTCGCCGATGTAATCGCCGTCGACATCGCGACCGGTGTAATCACTGTAGAAGTTATAATGCCAGGTGTTGACAAATGTAAAAGTTGACTCGTCGTCGGTATTTGGGCCCCAGTTTGCAAAACTGTTGTTGTTGAAATCATTGTTGTTGCTCCAATCATTAGCAATCAGTTTATTATGATATACATATGCACCCCATTTATTATCATTAACCGTGTTATATGTTATTGAATTGTTCTCCGATCCATACAAATAAATGCCACTGCCGCAGCTTACAATATGGTTGTTGGTTATGGTTGCCCAGTCAACATCATTTATATAAATGCCTTCGGACCCACAGTTCCTTATATCGTTGCTTTCAATGTTTGCCGTGCCGAACTTCAAGGTGGCACTTACCCCTACGGATACGGTATTTTCAAGGTTTATACCATCAGCCCCACATTTATTTATTTTGTTCTTCTGAATGATCGTTTTTCCAACGTCTAAACCGGATGTTGATGATGCATCGACATAAATATCTATCTCCATTCCATCGCTGGAACAACCACTGATATCATTGGATTCGATGGTAAGTGTTCCGGCGGTCATTGTTCCATCACTATCGGAATTCCAATCCGCATAGTAATCGATGCCATCCGATCCACCATCGATTATGTTTCCGATAATATTTATGTCGCCCATGGTCATAACACCATCGGCCGAACTCCATGAATAAACAAACCCGTCGAGGGCTATATTGATTGTGTCACCAGAGAATCCATGCATTTCATTATCTAAGATGTTAATATCTCCAAATGTTCCGGAAGTGGAATCATAAGCGTCATACCAGATCTCCTCGCTATATAACTCAATAGCATTAGAAGAACCACCTTCGAAGTAGTTTTTCTCTATGTAGATCTCTCCGAAATCCACCCAGGAGTCATCATAATTTTCATATGGATTTTCGTAGGTATAGAAGTAAATCCCATCGCTGCTTACATCAAAAGTGTTCCCGGTAATGAACCAGCTTGGCAGATCGCAGTATGAACCAGCCTCCATATAACTAGCTACCTCATAGTCATAATAATATATATAAATACCATCAGAACCGGATTCTATCGTATTTCCGGAAATTGTAACATCTCCAACGAGCACCTGGGAATATTCATAGAGAGCATAACCAAAATATTCATAATAGAAATAGATGGCATCTGAAGATGAGTCGATCACATTATCTGTTATTGATACATTTCCTATATCTACAATTGCATTTAGCGAGAGTTCTTCACCTACTTCGTAATAATAAAAGTAAATACCATTAGAATTCGAAAAAATCTCATTGTTATTGATATCCACGATCCCAATAGTGAATTTTGCGTTATCTTCGACATAATAACCGCATTCATAATAATAGATGTAAATAGCATAACTGCTGGATTCTATATTATTGTCGTTAATAAAGACGTCTCCAACGGTCACTTGAGCGTTGTCATATACATCGCAACCGGAATAACTATAATCGAAGATTATAGAAGAAGAACCATCACTGTTCAAATAATTGTTATTGATGTAAGTATCCCCCATTGTTACCTTGGCATTATGGTATATCTCATAACCAAGATAATAATAATATAAATAAATACAATAATTAGAAGCATAGATCTCGTTGCCGGTAATAACAAGGTCCCCTACGGTAATTGAGGCGGTATCATAGTAATAGTCCCAGTAACCCAGGTCGCTTACATATATGCCTTGCCCGCTAAAACAATCAATTACGTTGTTTCTAAAGAAAATATCACCGAAAGTACCGGTTGTAGTGCCGTCCCAATTATCTGCGTTATAATAATCCAAATAACATGCGTAAGATGATTGGTCGTAGCATATATTCTCATCAAAGATCACGTCTCCAACGGTCACGATCACATTGGTGATATAATTAGAACTGCCGTAAAAATCACCATAGAAATCAAGTCCATACTGTCCTTCATAGAACCAATTTCCAGTAACGATCACATCGCCCATGGTGATGGTACCGCCGTTAAGGTCATATACATAAATACTATCGATGTCGATCCCATATGCGGAGGTACTTGTCATATCGAAGTCATTGTTGAGTACTTTAATATCTCCAATGTTTATATTATAGGGGCCAGTGTATCCATAGTCGATATCGATGTATAAATAATAGCACGCATAACTGGTGGACATATAGAATTCATTGTCCTCGACAACCATATCCAAGAGCGTAGTGTGCTTGCTCGGATTGGTGACTGAATAATCCGAGTAGATAGCTTGATAAGAGCTGTCTTCGAAGACATTTCCTTTTATTTGGTATCCGCTACAGAGATCAAGGTAGATGCCATATTCATTGTCGTATATATTGTTGTTCTCGATTTTTGCGTTTATAACATTGAATAATGCTATGCCGCTGTTCCAAAAGTACTGTGCACTGTTTCCGCTTGCATCATAGAGTTCGCAATTCCGTATAACGAAGTGCTTGGTGGTATTTCCAACATAGATACAATATCCCTCACCTCCACCATAGATATTCCAGTCCTCGATTATATACGGGTTTAAAGCTGTCCCTGCCGCACCCGGGTTGCTTACACCGTTACCACTCGTGAAATCTCCATCACCATCTATACGAATAGGGTCATGTGTGGTCAAGGTTGCCGCAGCTGCGTTCGAATCAATTGGTCCAAAACTCGATATCATCAAAAACGATGATATTACCATTACTAGGCTTATCAAAATACTAACTACTTTTTTTTTCATAAACAATTCCTCCATTTACACGGTTCTCTTCTATTTTTACATATCTCGCTCTTAATAAATCCAATAACAAATCAGGCTTTCCCTCTTTTTTAAATATACCTACCGCGCTATAGTTTTTTAGATAACCATGACCCAATAATAAGGATATCTCGTGATTAACATATCAACTAATATCAACTAATCCCTAAAGAGAGTCCATGATTTTCAATTATTTTAATTACAATATGAATATCACAACGCTATTAAAACATTTCGATGGTATGACAAAGTGTTGGGTATGTTGTCCAAATCGCAATATATATAAACGGACCGTTTTGATGTTTTATCGATGTGAAGCACTTGTAGAAGGGGGACAACTGCAAGTAATGATCGCTTGGGATATTGAAACAATTTTCTAGAGAAAAATTATTCTACATTGAAAAACTCTTTAGTTTTTCAAAGCTTCGATAATTTACGAATGTAAATTATCTCGAGCTATAAATTCTTTTTATAATTATGTAATTAAATTCAGAATTTATACCCTTGTAAAAATTTGCTAAAGCAAATTGATAAGTCAAATTTTAAAAGTTAAAGTAAGAATGTAAAGAGGGGAATGCGATTTATTATTACTGGGCATGGGAAGGTGATTTATTATTACTGAGCATGGAAATGTCTATTTAATTTCCAATTTGTTAGTTGTCAATTTCCAGTGTAATGTTCTTACAATAGCAACTAGCAACTAGCTGGAAAGGTTCAATACATCGTGCACCCAAAAAAGCTCAACACATAGGTAACCCTTAGTTGCGTTTTTAGGTTCAATACATCGTGCACCCTTTTCTATTCAGCCAGACATTAACATTGAATGATTACGATATCTCACC
>JAEHCK010000269.1 GCA_020696345.1 Thermoplasmata archaeon
AGCTGTGTAATTCCCAAGCACACCAAATATTGTCTGAAATACATTCCCGGCAAAATAACCACGGCCTTGCCCGGCACGCTCGGAATAATGGTATTCAAGACCCGCCACCAGGCGGAAAATTTTAAAATATGGTTTCTTGAAAATTCGGATTTTTACAAGATAATTCGTGTGGAACCGGTGGGCAAATATGTGTCGCTGCGTAACAAATTTATATGCAGGGTATATAAACCATGCGTAACAAAAGATCTGAACAAATTTTACAGGTCGGAACAAGTTGAATTCCGCGACCCGCCGCCGGGCACCCAGTGTTATCGGGCGGTAAAGGTGATAACGTGATAAAATACAAAGTGGTTAAAAACCGAAAAAGCTGCATAGTCCCGCCGCGCACCAAATATTGTCTGAAATATATCAAGGGCAAGACGGTGACGGCAAGGCTTGGGACTCTGGGGATAATGGTATTTCATACGAAAGAACAGGCCCGGACATTTATCACCAGTAATTTTTCATACATAAGAAACATTGAAATTATTGTTGTGGAACCGATCGGCATAAGGATAGACCCGAGATTCATATCGTCTATACCACGGGGCCTCGAAACAAGCTGTCTAAATAAATTTTATCGGCTCGATGATCCCAATATTTTTAATGATAACTATCCACCGACCGGCACCCAGTGCTATATGGCGGTCAAGGTCTTAACATAATAAAACTGAGATATAATAAATAATATGACAATAAAATACAAAGTAGTAAAAAATCGCAGGAGTTGCATAATCTCACCGCGCACCAAGTATTGTCTAAGATATATCAAGGGCCGAACTATCCGGGCCAGACCCGAAACTCTGGGAATAATGGTATTTGAAACAAAAGAACAAACCAGAAGTTTTATGCTTTCCAATCATCTGTGGAAACAAACCGGAGTTGATGTCATTGAGGTCAAACCTGTCGGAAGAAAACTAAAATTAAAATTAATATCGGTCATAGAATATGGTTATGAAACAGAGATTTTAAACAAATTCTATCGTTATCCTTTAGAATATGGGCACCATAATTTTCCCGATGGCACCCAATGTTATCCGGCGGTCAAGGTGCTGACATGAGCTTGCCTACATGGGCAATTTTTTACAATAAAAAAGAAGAGGTATGTTGCAGTTTTATAAATTGTGGATGGTTTTATCCTGAAGATAAAGAATTATTAATGCAATTACAGTATCCATCTGGTGATTGGGATGAGCTTCTCATGTATGGCAAAAAATACACGTATAAAGAAGTACAGGCATTAAAATGAGAGGTTACGCGGCCATAGGTTTGCACCATCCCAAAAATTCCATAAATGTCGGATCGGTATTAAGGGCTGCGGTTGTATACCGGGCGGCAATGGTGGCAATTTCAGGACGACGATACAGGAAGGCTCCGACGGACACGATGAATGCCTGGAGCAAATTACCGGTGATTCAAACCAATAATTTACACGATGTGATACCGTATAATTGTGTACCTGTGGCTGTGGATATGGTTGAAAACGCAAAATCTATAATTGAT
>JAEHCK010000150.1 GCA_020696345.1 Thermoplasmata archaeon
CTTCTTCTTCGATCGGGTCGTTTTCACACATTTAATGTTCCCTGTTCATTTAAGTTCTCACTCTAGAAATCCTCCTTTTTGTAATATTTAACATTTTTCCTCTCGATCTTACCCTTGAGAATATAATAAACAATCTGCCTTTTCTTTATTAATATTTTCACTCAATTAAGTTGCATTTAAATGTAATAAAAATCACATATCCTTATAGTGATTTTTTCTGGTATTAATATCTAGAATTAAGGATAATACTCTATAAAAAAGAGATCAAAAACATTTTTTCCCAACTCTTGGCTGGCCTTTCTCGTTTTTTGGGTCGTCTAGTACCTGTTTGTACAGTTCCAGATAAGCATCAACCATGTCATGCCATTTAAAGCCAGATAACATACTATTTCTTGCGGAGCAACTCATTTTGACTCGAAACTCTTCATCTTTTAATAGTTTGAGTGAATACTTTGCCATAGCTTTAGCATCACCCACATCGACCAAGTAGCCATTCTTTCCGTTATTAATAATATCGGGCGCACCGCCAACATTTGTGCATATGCATGGTAGGCCTGAGGCTAGTGCCTCTTGATTTGTCATGCCAAAGCCCTCCCAATACGAGTGCATCAGAAATATGTCGGCACTGGCATACAGCATTTGCAGTTCATCAAATGGTACTACGCCCGCAAATATGGTATCTTTATCTATGTTCAATTCAATTGCCATTCTCTTAAGCTTTTTTTCCAATGGTCCAGTCCCAACAATTAATAATTTCACATTTGACATCGATCTCAATATATGTTTAAAAGATAACAAAACCTCAGCCACACCCTTTCGCGCAGCCAAACGTCCCACATGAAGGACTACTTTATGGTTTTTTGGAATACCAAATCGTTTTTTATAATCCGGGTCTTTTTTAGAAGGATCAAATGATTCAGTGTCCACCCCATGTTGAATTCTTACCACGCGGTTATATATGTTTTTTACACCACGTTGTGAGACCGCTTTGCACTCACTCCTCGCACCAATTACTACTGCATTGGAATACTTGATCGCATGATCTTCATATTTGTCCAGCATAGAAGAGAACCATTTTATTGAGAGATCGTTTATACTTTCGATGTTCAAAGATAAATGTTTATATTGAACTGTTGATCGTTCACCTCTCCAGGTGCCGTGTAATGTGCTCACTATTGGTATTTTTAAGAACGAATAATGATATTGTTGTAATAATGCCATATTACTCTGTACATGTAAAATGTCGAACTCATCCTCTCTTTCTTTGATCTCAGCCATCGCATGTTTTGCCATTGAGGTTGTAAAGAAGACTGGAACCTTTAACCATTTAACAGGAACGATCTTCAAATTCTTGTGATGGTCTTTGAAAACCTCTTTTTGTTCTCGGGTGAATACAGTTACTTTATGCCCTTTTTGAGCGAGTATGTTTGCATTAAAGAACGAGTAATTCCCGACCCCACCCCATTTGGGTGGAAATTCTGAGGTTATCATTGCAATTTTCAAGATCACACCAATCTTCGTTTTTCATTATTAATGAGTTAAGATAATAACATGCTAATATTTTTATTCATCTACGGATTTAATATGAACTAGGTTGATTAATTGAATTCTTATGAATAAGCCGGGAGTCTAAAGAGTCGAGAGTCTAAAGAGTCAGGAGTCCAGTGAGTAAACTAACGGGAATGGATTAAATTAAAATAATAAGGGAATGGACTATTTATTGCTTGGAAGGGAATGGATTACTTGATGCCTAGACGGGAAGCGTAATCCTATTCCCTATTCCCTATTCCCTATTCCCTATTCCCTATTCCCTATTCCCTATTCCCTATTCCCATACTCATTAATAATAAATCGCATTCCCTTGCTCAGTAATAATGAATTGCATTCCCCTCTTTACATTCTTATTTTTAACTTTTAAAATTTGACTTGTCAATTTGCTTTAGCAAATTTTTACATGGGTATAAATTCTGAATTTAATTACGTAATTATAAAAAGAATTTATAGCTTGAGACCATTTTCGTAAGAAAATTGTCGAAGTTTGACTTTTCCAATTACCTTATTTTACCATCATTAATATCATAAAACAATAAGCAAAAATCTTTATTAGTTGTACATCATTTGTTTTGTTCATTGTTCATAATATAAATAAAATATAATGAACGTTGATCGTTTACGTGATATTCATGGTAGTTTCAACCCGACCGCACCCCGTGGCACTCACCATAGCGGGTTCGGATTCATCGGCCGGTGCGGGCATCCAGGCAGATCTAAAAGCATTTTCTGCAACCGGTGTTCATGGAACATCGGTCATTACCTGTATTACCGCACAAAACACGAGGGGAATCCATAAGCTCGAACCAGTTTCTATCGATATGATCAAAGCTCAGCTGGATTCGGTTCTTGTTGACCTCAGACCAGTTACAATAAAAACGGGTATGCTGTATTCTGCAGAAATAGTCGATCTGGTTGCGGACACATTAAGTGATTACCAAGAAAGGTCAAAGAATGATGTGGCAATCAGATTGGTGGTTGACCCCGTGATGACCGCCACCACAGGAGAACAACTAACGAATACAAATGAAGCCATCGATAATTACATATTGGCACTCAAGAATAAATTATTCCCGATCACCACGGTTCTAACACCGAACCTTCCGGAAACCTCAGCATTATTGGGTTGGGATGTGTTAAGCCGAGATGATATATTGAAAGCTTGTTCCGAATTGCAGCGATCTGGTTCGGAATATGTACTTATAAAAGGCGGTCATGCGAAAACCAGAGGTCTGAAGGCGAATGATGTGACCTCCGATACTTCAATTGATGTTCTTTATAATGGTATTGCCGAGAGCTATCACACCTATGAAGGCGAGCGCTCGGCCAAAGAAGTACATGGGACCGGCTGCACGTTTGCATCATTGATCGCCGGGTTTTTAGCAAAAGGTTTTGAAGTGCCCGCGGCAGTATCGCAGGCAAAAGACCTGATCAGTACAGGAATTATGAATTCATATGCTGTCGGATCGGGTGCAAATTTAGTAAATACTTTTCCAGAGGAAGCGACCCGGTTTGATCCTGAGCGAGCAAGAGTTTTTACCCAGGTGACAAATGCAGCATTCGAATTGACGAAATTATTAACCCCAAAACTCGTGCCCGAGGTGGGAATAAATATTGGTTATGCACTACCTTATGCAAAGATGGAGCATGATGTTTGTGCATTAACCGGTAGATTAGTTCGAGTAGGTGAAAGAATTAGTCATTTGGGTGGTGCAAAGTTCGGGGCATCAAAACATGTCGCGCGTATAATTTTGGCGACTATGAAAACCGATCCAAAGATGCGCAGTGCAATGAATATCAAGTATAGACCAGAAACCATTAAGATCTGTAATGAACTGAATTTTTCAATTGGCACCTTCGACCGTGGTAATGAGCCTGAGGGTGGCTCCTCGATGGATTGGGGTACACGGGCGGCAATAGATGTGTTTGGCTCCGTACCCGATATTATCTATGATACGGGTGGACTGGGCAAGGAACCTATGATCCGTATTCTCGGCACTGAACCCAAAAAAGTTTTAGAAAAAATCAACCGGATCTTGGACAATTTGGATTAATTCTAAAAAAAAATCATATTTTCTACAATAAAGATCTTACACGTTGATATTTATAAGTCCAGTAAAAACAGAGGATCATTACTGTTTCAGTAAATATATTTAGAAATATTGAGCCGTAATATAATATTTTATATTCTATTTCCATTTCAATTTCAGCCGAGTTATTTATATCGCCGTTGATGAATTTTTCTTTAGTGGTTTCTCCAAGGTTGCTATCGTCTATATTGATCGATTCCATAGAGACATACATTATCAGAAATCCACTAAGTATCAAAAACGGTAGGATCCATGTTAATATCTTTTTCAAATTAGGTTGGATCAGGCTCTTGATCGTTAAATACCTAAAGATACCCAAAAACCCGATGATCAAAGGAGTTGTAATTAAAAGAATTCTTATACTTTCATTATAACTAATAATTATCGAGTTATCTATAATATCTGCATTTTTATAATTAGCAATTTCATTTATAGATATTGAAGTAATATATAAAATAATGATATTTGTTAAAATATATGTTATTATCCACACAACAATCAAAAAAGCTGCAAGTTTCATATTTGATATATGTTCATTAGAATGACTCTTTCTATCTTGATACACCAGGTAAAAACCCAATATTAATAAGAAGATCCCGATTATTCCAAAGATCTGACATGTTTGAGGCAGAAATAAAATTGTCATTAGAATTGCACTTCCGATCATCATGAACAAGAGCCCTCGGGGTGTGCTCACTTCAGGTAAAGTAATTGTTTGAGGTTCAGTTGATCCAGGCTCTTTTGTTTCCGTTTCTTTTTTTATATCAACCTTTTTTTCCGATGCTTCATGCTCTGCATTTATCGGGTCGACATCTGCCTTTCCTTCAACTTCGGCTAGCGAGCTTTTACAATGTTCGCAGTAATAATCTTTGATCTCTCGGTTGTAGATCATTTGTCTTCTGCAGTTCGGACATCTCATTGGATCACATAGTTCGTCAAATCTGGTTTATGGATAAAGTATTGATATAAATGTTTTATCAGAGGTTTGAACCTAAAATATTTGTAGTAATAATTCTTTGCGGATTCGTTATCATCATCAAACGAGGAGTTTACCATGCCAGAAGTACTTGAAGGAATTAAGGTATTGGACTTTACCCGTGTGATCGCGGGAACGTTTTGCACCATGTACATGGCCGACCTGGGTGCGGAAGTGTACAAGGTCGAGCTGCCCGGGTTCGGCGAGGTCATGCGCGTACAGCCGCCCGTTAAGAACGGCGAGAGTGGTTTTTTCATCACATTGAACCGGGGTAAAAAGAGCATCGCACTCAACTTAAAAAATGAGAAGGCGAAAGAGATCATCAATAAACTGGTGGCGAAAGTTGATGTGGTAGTTGAGAATTTTAAACCTGGTGTGATGAAGAAGTTGGGATTTGACTATGATGCATTTTGTAAGATCAACCCACGTATCATCTATGGCTCAATATCGGGTTATGGCCAAACCGGCCCGCTTTCCGATCTACCATCTTACGATCTATGCATCCAGGCCATGTGCGGGCTCATGAGCATGAACGGTTATCCCGATAAACCGCCGCTCAGGATCGGCAACTCGATCACAGATTATATGTCCGGTGTTCTTATGGTGGTTGCCATTCTTGGAGCATTACGTCATCGAGATTCTCACGGTGGAGAAGGACAATACATAGATCTGGCAATGTACGATGCAGGCATGACCATGTTGGAGAATAGTATATCTCGGTATAATCTCACCCGCGAGATAGGCGGCTTGATCGGCAGCCATCACCCTTCAGCGTCACCGCATAATGTCTACAAGACCGCCGATGGATTTGTAACGATCATTATAATCGAAGATAATGGCTGGAAGAAACTCGCACGCATAATTGACCGGCCAGAGCTTGCCGATGACCCGGAGTTTTGCACGATCGTGGAACGATTGAGCAGAGTTGAAGAAGTAGACCAGATCGTCGAGAGTTGGTCATCGACCAAAACCAGTGCCGAGATCATGGCGATCTTTAAAGAGGAGGGTCTGGCATGTGGTACTGTACATAATGTTGCCGAGGTATCCGAGTCTGCTCATTCAAAGGCACGTGGCATGCTGTTGGAGGTAAACCAATCCAAGATGGGTCCGGTGACGATCCCGGGGTGCCCGATAAACTACTCGAAAACACCCGTGAAAGAAATAAAACCCGCACCTTTGGTGGGTGAGCATACAAAAGAGATCATCTGCGAGGTTTTGGGTTATAGTGACGAAGAGTACGGGAAATTAGTTGATGATGGTATAGTTTAATACTTTATATCAAAATTCAAATAATATGCCATCAAATTAATCCAATTTATTTATATACTACAACAAACATAATCAGTTTTGAAGTAAAAAAACAGGAGGCCAGGAACAACTTGAGCGCCAAAGATCACAAGACTTTTTTACATACCTATCTAGTTATTTGCCTAATCATAATTCTATTACTACCACTTGCCGGCGGCCAGTTTGATCTTGAGGATTCACCCGCCAAACATGATCGATCTTGTTTGGAAGATAATACCTGCAAAGAAGTTCAGACTCGATTTGATGGTTTTATTTTTCCGGTTTCACTTGACGATGTTAACGGCATGTCGGTTGATGAAAATAGTAATGGTGTGGAGGACTTTCTCGAATTCAATAGACCACTATATTCCACCTATGAGTATATCGATACGGTTGTGACCTTAACCGGACCTGCATCCGAAAGCATGATCGAAAAGCTCGAGGCATTAGGTTGCCAGGTCAATCATAGGTTCACCCTGATCGACGCGCTTGGAGTGACGATTCCGGTAGATAGATTAGAAATAATCGGCCGCCAACCAACCGTGAAACTCATCGAGAACGTTCGTGAAGTACAACATTATCTCAATTCTGCCGTGCCATTGGTAAGAGCTAGCCCATCAAAATTGAGCTCTGCAGGATATAACGGCATGACCGGCGAAGGTGTGACCATTGCGGTGATTGACAGTGGCATCGACAGTAGCCATTCGACGTTCTCCAACAGGGTGATCGCTTTCCAGGATTTCGTATATGGTAACAGCGACCTCGACCCAACCAACGGTCTGAACGTTGAGGACTATGGATACCATGGCACCATGTGTGCCAGTTGTGCCGCAGGTAGTGGCGGCGGGACTTCATATAAGGGTGTGGCTATAAAAGCATATATAATCAGTGTAGCGGTCGATACAACTTATCAAATGCTACAGGGTATGCAATGGTGTGTGAATAATCGCAACCGTGATTTTAATAAGGACGGCATTCCCGACGGGCCCGATGTTATTACAATGAGTATGGGTATTTCGGGAACATCAAGTTATCTTGACAATACTGCCGGCAGTGCAATGGATCATGGTGTAGTGTTCGTCACATCTGCGGGTAATGGTGGCCCCGGTGCACGCACTGTGACATCACCGGCCACATCTGCAAAAGTAATTGCAGTTGGCGCAACTGACAAATACAGCAAACAGATCGCGTCATTCTCCGCACGCGGCCCCGGTCCCGGCGGGATCATTAAACCCGATGTGGTAGCTCCCGGAGTAAATATTAATGTTGCAATACCGAATAATCACTGGACCGGTGGGGCGGACGGCACTTCATTTTCGGGGCCGATCGTGGCTGGTGTTGCCGCATTATTGTTACAATACGACCCTGACCTGACAACATACGAAGTTAAGAACATCATCCTGAACTCTGCCGAGGACCGCGGTGATGAAGGTCCGGATAATACATATGGCCACGGATTTCTTGATGCTATATCCGCACTCGACCTGGTATTGAAGGTCAAAGCATTATCGGCATCGTCGACAAATGTGATCGAGGATACAACCGTGGTTTTTTCGGCAACCGCCTCGGGAACGAATGTCAATAAATTCGAGTGGGATTTCGATAATGATGGTGAGTTCGACCTGGAAACACCCGATGGCTCTGCCTCGTTTACTTTCATCGATGAGGGTAGTTATGAGGTTCTGGTAAGAATTACAAACCAGCAAGGTAAGATCGCAGAGAATACAGTTACGATAACAGTAAACAACCGCAAACCGGATGCAAAATTGGATATTGACGGTGACACAAGCGCAGTTTTTGAAGACCAACCGGTGATATTCAACGGCAGCAGAAGCTGGGATACTCCGTCTGATATTGATAACCTGGAGTTCAGCTGGAGTTTTGATTCGGGTGCGAATTTCACAAATTTTTCCATGGAGGAGAAAAAGATCGAACATATGTTCAACAAAACCGGAGAGTATACGGTAATATTGCAGGTACAGGATGATAATGAAGAATCAGATGAAGAGAGTAAAACTATTGTTGTTCAGAATTTGAAACCTATTGCAAATGCAGGTATGGATAGAACCGCGGTGGAAGATGAGATCATTCATTTTTCCGGATTCGATACCTTTGATACAATATCTGACCGGCCATTATTGAACTATAGTTGGAAATTCGGTGATGGCACGTCCAAATATGGTATGAACCAAACACATTCTTACCAGATCGATAGTGATAATTACACTTTCATTGTCACACTGAATGTCCGTGATGATGATGGTGACAAAAACGATGCCCGGATCAGGGTGACCATTCTAAATAATCCTCCGGTGATCACTGTGGAGGATGATAAATTCGGAAATGAGGATGAAGCCATACAGTTTAACGGTCTTGGCAATGATACGAAAAACGATCTTTATGGGCTGCAATATAAATGGATATTCGGAGATGGGAACGAAACTGAATGGATCGATTATCCAAATGTTTTACATACATATACTCAGGTTGGCACATATCACCCTGTTCTGTCTGTGAAAGATCCAAAAGATGCTGTAGCTTCCAGAGGATTGAATGTAACAATAAATAACGTCGTACCCGATGCTAAGTTTACAATTAGTGCAAAAGAGGCTGTGGAAGACGAAAAGATCACCTTCGATGTGGGGGCAACTAAAGATACTGATTCGGATATCGATGATCTGGTTTATGTTTGGGATTTTGGTGACGGCTCGGTGGAGGCGGGCAAAGTAATTTCACATAGGTTTTTCAAATCGAAGCGGTACACCATACTTCTAAGTGTAATAGACAATGATGGTGCAATATCCACAGTAGAGCATAAGTTAACTGTCAAGAACATTAAACCTACTGCCAGATTGAACATCGATAAGGACGAATATAAGGTCAATGAACTTGTTCGCGTATATGCCTTCAGATCAACCGATACGCCTTCCGATAGACGTAATCTAACATATTCATGGGACTTTGGCAACGGCAAAGGATGGCAGACCTCAGGCGTCAATGCAACACATAGATATGCTTCGCCTGGAGATTATGAGATACGTTTAAAGGTCGAGGATGATGATAATGAGATCGAGATAAAAAAACGGATGGTTACGATCACCGATGTAAAAACGGAGGAGGATAATCTAGCCAATCCTTCTATTGATAATAAGGGTTTGTATATCTATACCGGTCTTGGGGTTCTAATAGTAATCTTCATATTGATCTTGGTATCATTATTGTTATATTACAAGAAGAAAAGAGGCATATTCGGCAAGGTCGAGAGGATGCTCGAAACACGAAAAAGAGAAAAGGAATCAGCACAAGCGGACAAAGAAAAATATCAATATTCACCATATCCGCAAATTGGTCATGTTCCTCCACCACCAGGAGCACCGGGATCACCAGGTACGGCAATGGCGATGACGCCCGAGCAAGAGCGTTTCTTTATGGACCTCCACGGTATTTCTCGGGAACAATTGCATTATTTTTATTCTCAAGGTTTCGGTTCCGGTCAACCACCCCCGGGCTGGCCGCAGGGGCCTGTGGGAGGTATTGGTCCTGGTCCCGGCCATGGTGGTATTGGTATGCCAATGCAAATGCAGCCAACCAAGGGTAATGGTCAGGGTCAAATAATGGCCGATCCAATAGGAAGTTTTGCAAAGCTGCCGCCGCCCGTGTCCATGGTGCCACCACCCATGTTGCCGCCTGGCCAGAAAACGGACCCAAAGTTCGAGGGCCGAAGAGAACCAGGATTAGAACCAAAACGAAGTTCCACAGAAGTTGATGATAAAACTGATAAGAATTGAGCTTTAAGTCAACTTATTTTTGTGTGCAGCGATACCGTTTAACGAAAAAACGAAAACTTTTCATATTTAAAACTCAAAAGCGGGCCTTTCCCTTCCCCCGGCGGCATTCTTCTCTTTCAAGTAACAGTACAGCAGCGGCAGGCCTATGGACGCCTCAAGAAATACCATGGTGTTCTTGGTCTCTTCTTTGATCTTTCCCCATGATACTGCCTCGTTGAGTGTGCTCCCGGACAGACCGCCGTCCATGGGTATGGCGGTGGATATCTGTACGGCGTATAAATGGCCCTCGATATCTGCATCGAACGGAAACTTTTTGACGCCTCAGTCCACTGGCTGACCCTTCACAAAAAGTTTTACGGTCATCCCAAAATTCAGGGTCAGCCTGCTCCTTCGCCGTACTTCTTCGATTAATAGTTACTAGCCGTTAGACGAAACCGTTTACCGATACAAGATAAAACTCTTCAAGTTTAATCTAGACCTAAAAATTCAATCATATCTTA